>CAZRUL010000086.1:0-2450 GCA_964603245.1 uncultured Piscirickettsiaceae bacterium | reverse complement strand
AAAAACCCACGCTTAGTCGGGATTTGATGGGGCAATTGACAATGTCTCAAACGATTTTCGCTGATATTAAACTCACCGCTCGCTGCTTGTTTTAACGCCTGAGATTTACGCGTCGGCGGACTGGCGATAATAATAATTTTCCCCATAGAATGCATATGTCGCACAGGCATCACCAAATCACTATCGCCGCTGACCAAATACGCCACATCAAACCGATTGGTGTAACTATCTGCCAGCATTTCACAAGCAATATTCACGTCGGTTTGTTTTTCTTCATTATTTTTGCCTTTACAATGTTTGCATTTACGCGCTTTGGCAAAATAACCCTCAATAATCGTGAGTTTTTGGCAGTGTTTTTGCAAAGCTAGCAGGTAATTTGACTGCCGAAATTTCTGCTCGCTATTGCCATTGAGTCGTGCGGTAAAGAATTTAACCTGCAATAATTCGCTGTCATTGATCAAAAAACTCTGCGCCAAAGCTTGCACATCTAACCATTTATAACGTTGTCCAAACGCACGAATACCATAATAAAGATTAAACCCATCAATATAAACAATGGCTTTTTTCGGTGCGTTTTTTGGCGTTGCTGTCATTTTGTTTTGTGTGTTAGTCAATTGTTGCTTATTTAGTCAATTATTGTTTATAATGTTCAGACTTCACCGAGCAAACTTAAATGCGTTCGGTCCGACGCCCGCTCAGAATGATTATTTTTAGCGGGCGTTTTTTTATCTCCTCAATTCGCACATTAATCCTCCACAAAAGCCCTGTTAATCGCTTCAAAATCAAATCCCCGACTTTGCAAAAAACGCTGTTGTTTGGCTTTTTCCACATAATTTTTAGGCAATAATTCACCGTATTTTTGCACTCTCACGCGTTTTGCTAGCGCATAAAAATCAAATGCTGATAAATCAAAATCAGCAATTCCGCGCTGTTTTAAATCCGCCAAAATCCGCACCGAGCCTTTGCCCTGATTAAAACGCATTTGCACAAACTCACCAGAAAATCGCTCATCGCTTTGATAATTTTGCACGCCTAGTAACACAAGCGCCTGCTCAATTATCTCGTCATCAAATGCTTTGTGTTGTAATTTTTGGCGTAATTCTAAGCGCGAATGCTCACGCCTAGCCAGCAGCCCCATCGCCACGCCGTAGCATTGCTTGCTCTGAGTTTGTTTATTTTGGCTTTGATTTGGATTTTGGTTTTGGTTTGGCATCCTTGTCATCATCGCCCATTAATTTAGCACGAATCTCGCCCTCAATCCGCTGACTGAGTTCAGGGTGCTCAATCAAATAATCGCGTGCCTTGTCTTTGCCCTGCCCAATTCGTTCGCTGCCGACGCTATACCAAGCGCCAGATTTGTCAACAAAACCGTGTTTCACGCCCAAATCAATAATTTCACTCTCACGCGAGATGCCCTGATTGTAGAGAATTTGAAACTCGGCCTGCTTAAACGGCGGTGCAACTTTATTTTTTAACACCTTAACCCGGGTCTCATTGCCCAAAATCTCATCGCCTTTTTTAACCGCACCTATGCGCCGAATATCCAGCCGAACACTTGCATAAAACTTCAATGCATTGCCGCCCGTTGTGGTCTCAGGATTGCCAAACATCACGCCGATTTTCATCCGCAATTGATTGATAAAAATCACCATCGTATTAGTTTTTTTAATATTCGCCGTGAGTTTTCTCAACGCCTGCGACATCAGCCGCGCCTGCAAACCCATATGTGAGGCGCCCATTTCGCCCTCAATTTCCGCTTTAGGCGTGAGTGCTGCCACCGAATCCACCACCAAAATATCCACACTTCCCGAGCGCACCAACATATCGGTAATCTCCAATGCCTGCTCGCCAGTATCGGGCTGCGAAATCAGCAATTCATCAGTATTCACTCCCAAACGCTTTGCATATTGCGGATCAAGTGCGTGTTCAGCGTCAATAAAAGCCGCCGTGCCGCCGAGTTTTTGCATTTCAGCAATCACGTGCAAAGTCAGCGTGGTTTTGCCCGAAGACTCAGGTCCGTAAATTTCAATCACCCGTCCGCGCGGCAAACCGCCAATTCCGAGCGCAATATCCAAACTCAAACTGCCCGTAGAAACGGCTTCAATATCGTTCTGCGCTCTATCGTCGCCCAAAAACATCACCGAGCCTTTGCCAAATTGTTTATCAATCTGCGAAAGTGCGGCGTTGAGGGCTTGTTTTTTCTGATCGTTCAAACTATTCTCCGAAGTAAAATGCGTAAAAAATCAGCAATTATAGCGAACTTTGAACACAAATTTGAGCGCAACTTTGAGCATAACTTTTATGAGCCACGACTGATTTCTGCTTTCCCTATTTTTTGGATTAACACTTGCTCACTTGCTAAAAATTCTCATTCGCATTAACCTCAAAATTTAAGCCTAAAATTATGACCAAAAACCTAAAAAAATGAAAAATGAAAAATGAAAAATGAA
>CAZRUL010000085.1:0-2573 GCA_964603245.1 uncultured Piscirickettsiaceae bacterium | reverse complement strand
GCCTCAATCAAATGCACCTTTTCAACGTTTTGAGACTGCGCCAAATCAGCAATGGTGCGCGCCACTTTTAAAATCCGATAATACGCTCTGGCGGAGAGATAAAATTTATCAATCGCCTTTGACAAAATCTCGGTATTGCTCGCACTCAATGAAATGCTTTGTGTCACTTCATCGGCGCGCAGGCTGTTATTCGTTTTGCCTTGGCGGCTGAGTTGTTGTTGATAGGCGTGCAGCACGCGGGCGCGAATGTCCGC
This sequence comes from uncultured Piscirickettsiaceae bacterium, assembly GCA_964603245.1. Classification (GTDB taxonomy): domain Bacteria; phylum Pseudomonadota; class Gammaproteobacteria; order PS1; family Pseudothioglobaceae; genus CAZRUL01. The sequence goes on along the minus strand of CAZRUL010000085.1, from coordinate 2,319 downwards.
ACTGGTTTCGCTGCTGTCATCTGCACCACCGAGCAGCGCGGCTTTGGGCAACGGCGGCACATTCAACACCATATCAATTCTATCCAGCAAAGGGCCGGAGATTTTGTTTTTGTATTTGTTAATTTGATCCGCGGTGCAATGACAACGCGCGGTGCCATCACCTTCGTAGCCACAAGGGCAGGGATTCATCGCGGCAATGAGTTGAAAATTCGCGGGAAAGGTGGTTTGCTGGGCTGCACGGGAGAGATGAATCACGCCATTTTCCAACGGCTGACGCAACACTTCTAACACGTGACGCGGAAACTCTGGCAACTCATCCAAAAACAACACGCCTTCGTGGGCAAGCGACACCTCGCCTGGTTTTGGCATCGCACCGCCACCGACTAAAGCCACCGCTGACGAGGAATGATGCGGTGAGCGAAACGCGCGCCGATGGAGTTCATCATTGGACAAAGGTTTATTTGCCACCGAATAAATCGCCGCACGCTCCAAAGCTTGGGCGTTTGTCAGCGGCGGCAAAATGGAGGGCAGACGCTCAGAGAGCATCGTTTTACCCGAGCCAGGCGTGCCAATCAGCAACACATTATGCCCACCAGCCGCGGCAATCGTGAGCGCGCGTTTTGCCTGATGTTGTCCTTTGACTTGGGAAAAATCGGTCGCATAAATCACCGCCTTTTGTGCGCTGGGTTTGGCAATCTCTACGACTGATTTGATTGTTGATTTTCCCGTTGAATGATTTTGCAAAAACTCACACACCTGCAACAAATGCCGACACGGATACACGCTTGCCCCCTCCACTAACGCACTGTGCTGAGCGTCAGCAATCGGAATAATCACGGAATGTTTTTGGGCAGCGCCAGCAATCAACGCGGGCAATAACCCCTCCACCGAGCGCAAACTTCCGTCCAATCCTAATTCGCCATAAAATTCATACGTTGCCAAATCAAGCGGGGTTTGCAATTGACCCGAGGCAAGCAACACCCCGAGGGCAATCGGCAAATCATAGCGTCCGCCACTTTTGGGCAGATTTGCAGGCGCAAGACTGATGGTGATGCGCCCTTTCGGCATACTAAATTGTGCATTCAACAGCGCGCTGCGGACTCTGTCTTTGCTCTCACGCACCGCGCCCTCGGGCAAACCAACGATGGAAAGACTCGGCAATCCGCCAGAAATATGCACCTCAATCGTCACCAAAGGCGCTGCCAAAGCGTGCGATGCGCGGGTAAAAATAGTCGCTAATTGACGCATAAATCAAAGCCCATCAAAAGGGCAGAATTATACCTCAGGGGATTTTGTTGGCTGGCTCGCTGGGGTTTGACTGAGGGTTTAATTGAGGCTTTAACCGAGAGTTTGCGCAGACAATGTGCGAGTGGTTTAGTGCTAAAATGTGATTGCCTCGCCTTTTGTTCAGCAACACAAACAAAATTATGAAACACATTTTAATCACCCTGCTCATCGGTTTTATTTACACAACACAAGTAGTGGCTGCACTCATCACCACGGGTGAAAAAACCACGTTTATACTCAAATACGAAGCAAACGAGCCCTATAAAAACACGCAAAAACAACGCAATCGCGATGAACTCGTCACGCTGGATATGCTCTTTGAAATGACCGACAAGGCACGCGCCGCTTACTTCAGTCGGCAATCTGATGCGCACATTGCCAAAATCCAAATCGTGATGCAGGCATTGTTGAGACAGCAAGCCACCCGAAAAAAAGAACGGGAAGGCGCAAGGCTGGCTCAAATAAAAATATTGGCGGCAGAAAAAGCAGCCAACCAGCAAGCGAAAATAATCAAAACTAGACAAGAAAAAAAGAAAAAATTCAAAGAATCCATCAAAACAGAGGCGCAAAACTCCTTAAAAATTTATTGGTCTAAAAAGAATTGGTCGGATCAAATAAATCGCTGATTGCGAACAACAGCACGATGCGCATTCAATAAAAGAAATAGTTTTTTTAGTCTCGACGACACAACAAACCCCAGCAAATGTTGGGGTTTTTTGATGGATTGCGCTACAAAAAATAATGGCTGATTAGTCCACCGCAGATAATTCTGACAAACACCAGCGCGGACGAATGCCAATCTCATCGCTCAAATCTACCTGCCCGCGCGCCAATCTCGTATGCCCCGCTAAAGCAATCATTGCGCCGTTATCCGTGCAAAATTCTTGACGCGGATAAAACACTTGCGCCTGCATTTTCTGCCCCAATTGATCTAAACGCTGACGCAAAAACGCGTTCGCACTCACTCCGCCTGCAACGACTAAAGTGGTGTATTGCGTGTGAATCAGCGCGCGTTTGCATTTGATGGCGAGC
>CAZRUL010000084.1:0-2848 GCA_964603245.1 uncultured Piscirickettsiaceae bacterium | reverse complement strand
CCAGAATTTGAAACCATCAACAAAGCCAACGCGTTTTGGCGGCAAGATAAAAAAACCCTCAAACAAGCCGATTATGATGAGTTTTATCAAGCACTGACTTACGATTTTGAGCCGCCACTGACCCAAATCCACAACCGCGTTGAGGGCAAATTAGAATACACGTCGCTGCTCTTTATTCCGAAAAAAGCGCCCTACGATATGTGGGAGCCGAAGCGCAAAGGTGGCATCAAACTCTACGCCAAACGCGTGTTTATTATGGAAGACAACGAGTCGCTGATGCCGCTCTACCTGCGGTTTGTGAAAGGCGTGATTGACACCGCCGATTTGTCGCTGAATGTGTCGCGCGAGATTTTGCAGAGCAATAAAGTCGTGGATGCGATTCGCAAGGCCTCGGTCAAACGCATACTTTCTACGTTGGAAAAAATGTCCAATAACGCACCCGAAGACTACGCGCTGTTTTGGAAAGAATTTGGAATGGTGATGAAAGAAGGCGTGGTGGAAGATTTTGCCAATAAAGACAAAATTGCCAACCTATTGCGTTTTGCCACCACTAAAAGCACTGCCGCGCAAACCGTGTCTTTAAAAGACTATTTGTCCAATATGAGCGCAGATCAAAAAACCATTTATTATTTAACAGCCGAAACCTACAACGCCGCCAAAGGCTCGCCACATTTGGAGATTTTCAAGCAAAAAAACATCGAAGTGCTGTTGTTGTCCGACCGCGTTGATGAATGGATGGTGAGTAATTTCACTGAGTTTGACAGCATCCCGCTTAAATCCGTGGCAAAAGGAGATTTAGGAGATTTGAATTCACCCGCCGACAAAGACGCGAAAGAAGCCGTGGCAAAGGATTTTGAGGAAGTTCTCAAGCAAATCACCAAAGTTTTGAGCGATCAAGTTAAATCCGTCAAAATATCCACCCGCCTGAGCGAATCCCCCTCGTGTTTAGTTGCCGATGAAAACGAGATGGGCGGCAATATGGAGCGCATTATGAAATCCCTCGGACAAGACGTGCCAGCCACCAAACCGATTTTGGAACTCAACCCAACCCACCCTTTAGTGTTGCGTTTAAAAACCAAACTGGACGAGGATTTAGTGAGGGTTTTGTTTGATCAAGCGGTGCTGAGTGAAGGCGGACAAATCCAATCCCCCGCCGAGTTTGTTAAGCGAATGAACAAACTGATGTTGTCATAAATCACCCAAAGCGTTAAAGCCCAAACCCCACTCACACCAAAGCCCGACTAGGTTTTATCCTCTAGTCGGGCTTTTTTTTGTTTATGCTAATACTAATTGTTGTTAATGTGCTGTCTTAATGCTTTGTGTTAATAACTAACGGCTAATGCTAATAAATCCCCCTATTTAGAAAACGGCTTAATATTATGCAAAATCCCCCGAAAGATAGCCAACTCATCCTGCTCAGGTCTGGCCTTCACAAAGAACCGCCTCAAACGCCGCATTAGCAACGACTGCGGACGCATCTCATCAAAAAACTCAATATGCTGCAACACCTGCGCCAAGTGCTCATAAAAATACTCCAGCTCATTAAAACCCGCCGCCGCATTCGTGCTCTCACTCAACACCTGCTGATCGTTCAACACAAAATACTGATACGCAAACACCTGCACCGCCGCTGCCACATTCAACGAAAAGTAATCCCGATTGCCAGGAATCGTCATCAACATCTGACATTTATCCAAATCCTCATTCGTCAAGCCTGAATTCTCCGTGCCAAACACCACTGCCACATCGCGTTCACCCCCTACCATTGCCCGTCCAATCGCATTACAAGCCCCAATCACATCCACCTGCGGCCATTTAATAGAACGTTGTCGCGCACTCGCCCCAATCACCAAATGCACCCCCGCTAATGCCTCCTCCAAACTCTCACACACCACCGCCCCCGCTAAGACATCATCCGCCCCACTTGCTCTCGCAGTCGCTTTTGCACTCGGATAATCCCGCGGTGTCACCAGATATAAACTCTCCAGCTCCATATTCTTCATCGCCCGCGCTGCTGCGCCAATATTCCCAGCCTCAGTGGTATTCACCATCACAATGCGCACTCTACTAAAGGTATAATTCTCGGGTTTTTTCATAACGTAATCCTAAAGGTAATCTAATGCATCCAACAGTCAATATAGCCGTGCGTGCCGCGCGTAAAGCGGGTGATATTATCCTGCGTTATCACAATCAAATCAGCCTGCTAACGATTGAAAACAAAGCCCCAAACGACTTCGTCTCGCAAGTAGACCAACACGCAGAGCAAATTATTATAGACGAGTTGCGTAAAGCCTTCCCCAAACATTCTTTTTTAGCCGAAGAAAGCGGCGAAACCCTCGCTGAAACCCAAACAGATACTCAAACCCAAGCAAACACCCAAACCAAGCCACAATTCCAATGGATTATTGATCCCCTCGACGGCACGACTAATTACCTCCACGGCTTCCCTCAATACGCCGTCTCCATTGCCCTGTATGAAAACCAAGAAGCCATACACGCCGTGGTTTATGACCCATTCAAAGAAGAACTCTTCACCGCCAGCAAAGGCGAAGGCGCATATCTCAACAACCAACGCATTCGCACCACCGACACCCTCGGACTGCGCAATACCCTCATCGGCACGGGCTTCCCCGTCAAAACCCCGCACCACTTAGACACCTACCTCGCAATGTTCAAGGCGGTGCATCCCCAAGTCGCAGACATTCGGCGCGCAGGCTCGGCTGCACTAGACTTAGCCTACTTAGCCGCGGGCAGACTGGACGGATTCTGGGAAATCGGACTGAGCGTGTGGGACATCGCCGCGGGGGCTTTACTGGTGCAAGAAGCTGGCGGATTTATCAGTGACTTC
>CAZRUL010000083.1:0-2851 GCA_964603245.1 uncultured Piscirickettsiaceae bacterium | reverse complement strand
AAAACTATTTGTTAAACAATAAGATATAATTGTGCTTTAAATTATTCAACTGAAAATCAACAGAGAATCAACAAATGCACACACTCACACAACTAGAAAAACAACAAGTCGGCTTAAGATTGCCCACCTATTTAGTCCAAGAAATAGACGAGCTCACGCAAGGCTACAATATTAATCGCTCAACTTATATCACTGAGGCTATCAAATCGTTTAACAAACAACAAATGGAGATCAAAGTTCAGCACAAATTAGAAGCGTCCGTCACAGAAATGAAACAAATGATGGAAGGCAAAATCCCGAAAACCACACTAGCGGATTTGATTGATGAACTTGAGCATTAATCCAACACCCACATTTGCCAAATTCGCCAAAAGACTGGCTAAAAAATACACAAAACTTGTATTTGATCTCAAAATTTTGGGTCAAGTGCTACAAAAAGACTTAAATAATTCTATCAATTTAGGCGATGACTTTTATAAAATCCGCCTGCAAAATTCCTCAAATTCAACAGGCAAAAGCAGTGGCTTTCGGGTAGTGTATTTTTTCAAAACTCAGACAAACGAGATTTATTTATTGGATATTTTTAGCAAAAACGAAGTGGCAAATATCAAAAAACACACGCTGATTCAAATACTTAAAAAATACGAAGTGATAAACAATACATAAAAAACATTAAATTATAAAAAAATAGACATTACATTTAACGAGTAGCACTGCATTTTGAATGACGGAAAAAATCAAACAAGTTTATTGAGTAGCCGTATTTTTTATCCAGCAAACTCAGCCAAATATTGCAACGCCTGATACAAATACGCAACAGGCACAATCTTCAGCCCTTTCAGAGTTTTTTTAGGTGCATTTGCGCTCGGCACAATCGCCACTTTGAAGCCGTGTTTTTGCGCCTCAGTCAATCGCTCCAGCGCATTATAAACAGGGCGCACCTCGCCTGTGAGTCCCACTTCGCCAAACGCCATCCAATTATTAGGAATGGTTTTATCCCTCAAACTAGACACAATCGCGAGCATCACCACCAAATCCAGTCCTGTTTCATTGACTTTGACGCCACCGACCACATTCACAAACACATCTTGATCCAGCGTCGCAATGCCGCCGTGTTTGTGCAAAATCGCGAGCTGCAAAAACAATCGGTTTTGATCCAGTCCCACACACACGCGTTTTGGATTGCCACTGGATTGATCCACCAGCGCCTGCACTTCAATCAGCAGCGGACGCGTGCCCTCGCGCGTGACCATCACCATTGAGCCCGACGAAGGCTTGGCCTGATTGGACAAAAATATCGCCGATGGATTTTCAACCTGCTTCAGTCCCGCCTCGCCCATCGCAAACACGCTGATTTCATTCACCGCGCCAAACCGATTTTTGACCGCGCGAATAATCCGATAACGCCCGCCCGCATCGCCCTCAAAATACAACACGCAATCCACCATATGTTCCAAAATTCTAGGACCCGCTAAAGCGCCGCCTTTGGTCACGTGTCCAATCATCAGCAAAATCGTGTGGGTTTGTTTGGCATATTGCGTCAGTTGAGCGGCACAATCGCGCACCTGAGTGACCGACCCAGGCGCAGAAGTTGAGCCATCCGTTACCATTGTTTGAATGGAATCAATGACAATCACTTTGGGATGCACTTTTTTGGCGAGCTTAATAATCTTTTCTAAATGGGTTTCACTCAGCAGCAAAATATCCTCAAAAATGCCCAGCCGAGTTGCCCGATCGCTAATTTGCTCAGCAGATTCTTCGCCACTCACATACAGTGTAGTTTCGGTTTGGTTGATACACGCCAGCGCCTGCAAAATCAGGGTGGATTTGCCAATCCCAGGATCGCCGCCGATCAGCACCACCGAGCCATCCACCAGCCCGCCACCCAAAGTGCGATCAAGTTCGCTCAGTCCAGTGGATAAACGGGCCGTGTGTTGGGTTTTAATCTGCGCCAGATTTTGCACTTTTGACGGCGGTAAATCCTGCAAAATCTCTGGTTTTAGGGCGTTGATTGGCGTGCGTATAATTTCCTCTAACGCATTCCACGCCTTACAATCTAGGCACTGACCCGCCCATTGTGGATGCGCTGAGCCACATTCTCGACACACAAATTCACGTTTGGTTTTTGCCATTAGTGCTTGCCATCAATCGTTGCTAAACTAAATGCTAACTCCAAATCAATGGCTCTTTGTGCTCACGATAGGCGCGATGTTGAAGACACAATTGTGTCACTTTATGTTTCACCGCGTGAATCACCGCCGTATCCTCAAGATTATCACAAATATCACACATCCACGAAGCCAGATCAGCGCATTCGTCTTTGCTAAAACCGCGAGTGGTAATCGCTGGGGTGCCGATCCGAATCCCGCTGGTGATAAATGGCGACTGCGGATCGTTGGGCACGGCGTTCATATTCACCGTAATATTCGCCAAATCCAGCGCCGCATCCACTGCTTTTCCAGTCAAACCCTGCGCAATAAAACTCACCAAAAATAAATGATTATCGGTGCCGCCAGACACCACCTCAAAACCGCGCTCAATAAACACAGCCGCCATTACTTTGGCATTGATTTTCACCCGTTGCTGATAAATTTTATATTGAATGTCGGTAGCCTCTTTAAAAGCCACGGCTTTAGCGGCAATCACGTGCATTAACGGGCCGCCCTGAATGCCAGGAAAAATAGCAGAATTAAGTTTGCGCTCAATCGCCTCGTTCGCTCGGGCTAAAATCAAACCGCCACGAGGGCCGCGCAGGGTTTTGTGCGTGGTGGTGGTGGTCACGTCAGCAATATTAACGGGAGACGGATATTCATCCACCGCCACCAAGCCCGCCACGTGCGCCATATCTGCC
>CAZRUL010000082.1:0-2913 GCA_964603245.1 uncultured Piscirickettsiaceae bacterium | reverse complement strand
AAAAGTATAATGCTCTATTGTAAAAGTGTAACAGCGTATTGCACAAGTGAAAGACGGCTTTTTAAAAATTCAATAAAACAGTTGGATTGTGCAATCATTTAGTGCATAATACAGCCTTATTTAACTCAGTGAGGCAAGCCGTGATTACCCTCAGAAAAGTCATTAGAGGCAAGCGTTTATCTGACGTTAATCTATCAGTGCACGCCCACATAGTGGTGGATAACACCCTAAACGACAAGGCCTTTGCGCTCGCCAGAACGATGACGGTGAAGGTCTACACCGCCCTAGCAGCGTATGATAAGGCGATGCTGAAGTCAAAAGAAGGCACTTCTACCGCGCTCACGTTTGAGAAAAACACCGCGCGCAAAACTTTGGAGAGCGCACTCACCGCGGAGCGACAGGCGATTAACCTATATTATGCGGGCAATACGGAGCTGATGCTCACCTCGGGTTTTGAGTTAAATCAAGTAGAACGCGGGCGTATTGAGATCAATCAGCCTGCCACTGGACTGATAGTAGAGGGTTCGCAGCCGACTAAGGTGAATTGGTCTTGTGATAACATCAAAAAAACCCAGGTCATTGTGCGTTATCGCATCGTTGACAGTGGGAACACCTATCAAAAGACTTTTTCAAATAAAAATGCGGGCATTATTTACAACCTCGAGAGTGGTAAGAAATATGAGTTTGAGGCAGTGCTGATCAGTCATCGCGTGCAAGGCGACACTCAGGCATATAATTGGAGTCAGGAAAAAGTTTGGATTGTGCAATAATTGTCTTTATAATACGAACAATCGAACGATGATTTAAAGCGATGATTTAAATTTACGGACATTAAAATTCACGGAGAAGGAAAATGAAACGCATATTATTAGCCAGTGTTATCGGAGTGAGTTTATTTGGTGTCAGTGTGTCAACACTCGCACATACAGACCCTAAGGAAGAGGCGTGGATTAAAATTTGCAAGCAAAAGAAAGCAGCAGAGGCAGCTGACGAAGCTAACAAAGGCAGGGCTCGGAGAATATGTGGGCATCACGTGCATTAATTAAGCCACTTAACAAATAACTAACTAAAAGAGATAAAAATGAAACACACTATAAAACAAACATTATTAACAACTGTATTAGGTGCTGGTTTATTAAGCGTTAGCCTGTCAAGTTCAGCATACAAAGTTATGGCATTTCACCCTGAGCCAAGACCCACCTTTTCGTGTGCTGCACAAGACGAACTTTGCCTTCAAGAACGCAAGCCTTATCAAGTGTTTGCTATCAAAAATTGGAAGACCAGAGTAGAAACAAAGAGGGCAGAGTGGTATGCTGCGTATTCCAAAAAGAATGACGAATATTTAGCAGAACAGCGAAGATAGCGTGAAGCTTGGGAAGTAAGTAAATAAAAGGCGTGACGCAAGAGCGACATAACAAAGAAAAAGCGGCTTAATTCAACAGGGAGATTCAAATGAAACACATTGTAAAACGTATTGTGAAACCTATTGTATTGAGCATCGTCGGCGCTGGTTTGTTAAGTGTGAGTTTGTCAAGTGCTGCTAAGTCTGGGTCTCAATATTACACACCCCCGCCTTATGTGCCCACCACGCCGCCTGCATTTTTGTGTGCTTCTACAGACAACACCTGCAAGCGCCAGCAAACACCCGAGCAAACACTCATCATTCAAAGATGGCTTAACACAGAAACCATCAGACGCGCCGCCTACTACGAAAGAATTAGATCAGAACGGTTGCAGGCGCAGTATTTGAGATACGACTGAAATACATTATAAAATGCATCATCAAACGCACCATCAAACACATTGTATTAAGCATCACTAAGCCTCTGATAGGGTTAGAGTTGTAGCACCATTCACAATGAACCCCAACAAGCGCGCTAAACTCAGCCAACAAGTCACGTGGATTGGGGCTTTGGTAGATTTATTATTAGCCGTTTTTAAAATCATCATCGGTCTCATCGGCAACTCTGGCGCACTGCTGGCAGATGGGATTCATTCACTCTCTGATTTACTCTCCGATGGCATTGTGCTGTATGCCACCCGTCAGGCAAGTGACGCACCCGACGCACAACACCCCTACGGACACGGACGCTTTGAAACCGTGGCAACGCTGGCATTAAGTATTATTCTGGCAATGGTCGGCACGGGGATTATGTTTGACGCGGTGAATCGTTTATCGCACCCGACCGCGCTGAGTCATTCCACGTTGCTGCTCGGCATTGCCGCACTCTCCATTGTCTCCAAAGAAATATTGTATTGGTACACGCTCAGGGTTGCCAAGGTTTGTCAATCGCGCCTGCTGGAAGCCAACGCCTGGCATCATCGCTCGGATGCATTCTCCTCAGTGGTGGTGTTGATTGGCATCATCGGCGCACTCAACGGCTATCCTTATTTGGACTCGGTGGCAGCGATGATTGTGGGTCTGATGATTTTGCTGATTGCGTGGAAGTTGGGGTTAGGGGCGATTCAAGAGCTGGTGGATACGTCGATTGACGAGGGGCAGATTGGGCAATTAACGCAGGCGATTCAAAACATTGCCGCGGTGAACAGTGTGCATTCGCTGCGCACGCGCAAGATTGGGCCGATGATTTGTTGCGACGTGCACGTCCAAGTTGATCCATTTCTCAGCGTGAGCGAGGGGCATATTGTCAGCGTCAGCGTGGAGCGCGTGGCGCGAACGTGTTTGCCCAATCTGGATGACGTGACCGTGCATATTGACCCCGAGGACGATGAGATTAACACGCCTCATCAACCACTGCCCGAGCGTGAGCGCGCGTTGAAGATTTTACAAAGCGCCTTAAATCATTCCTATGATGGCAACATCACGCGGATTCAACTGCATTATTTGGACGGCACCATTCACGTGGACTTTTATCTGCCGTTGAGTGCGACTAAATCCAACAGGCATCGGCA
>CAZRUL010000081.1:1270-2931 GCA_964603245.1 uncultured Piscirickettsiaceae bacterium | reverse complement strand
TGGCGTGGTTTGTTTAGACGACTCCAGCATTTGCTCAATTTGCACATCCTCAATGCGCGCCATCAACGGTTTAAACGCATTAATCCTGTGCTTAGTCAATGGATGCTTCACGTCCGCCCAATTCAACGCCTCAATATTTAAAAACGCCTCCGCCTGCTGCGCCATCAACGGCAACACGGGCTTAAGATACGTCATCAAAATCCGAAACAGGTTAATCGCCAGCGACACCACATCGTGCACACCCGCCTCATTGCCCGCGATTTTTATCTGCTGCCACGGCTTGTGTGCGTCAATATATTGATTTGCAATATCGGCAAGCTGCATAATCTCGCGCATTGCCTGACTATATTTCCGCGCCTCATACAATTGCGCAATCACCTCCCCGCGCGCCACAAACTGCTGATACAACTCCGCTTCAATCGCATACGCCGACAAAGTTTGACCAAAGCGTTTAACCACAAACCCCGCACAACGCGAGGCGATATTCACCACTTTACCCACAATATCCGAATTTACCCGTTGCTTAAAGTCCATCAGGTTCAAATCAATGTCATCAATCTTGCCCGACAACTTAGACGCATAATAATAACGCAGGCATTCAGGATTCAGACTCTCCAAATACGTCCGCGCTTGAATAAACGTGCCGCGCGACTTGCTCATCTTCTGTCCGTTCACCGTCAAAAACCCGTGCGCAAAGACCGCACTCGGTGTGCGATAGCCCGCACCCATTAACATAGCCGGCCAAAACAGCGCGTGAAAGTAAACAATGTCCTTGCCGATAAAATGATACAACTCCGCAGTTGAGTCCAGCCCAAAGTATTCGTCAAAATCCAGCCCGTCAGTCTCGCACAGCTTCTGAAAGCTCGCCATATATCCAATCGGTGCATCCAGCCACACATAAAAATACTTGTCCGTTGTGCCAGGGATCTGAAATCCAAAGTAAGGGGCATCGCGCGAAATATCCCACGCCAGCAAACCCTGCTCAAACCACTCGCTCAGCTTGTTTGCGACCTCATCCTGCAAATGCCCACGCGTCCATTCCCTCAGCCTGTCCTCAAATTGTGGCAAATCAAAGAAATAATGCTCTGACTCCTTGGTAATCGGAGCCGCGCCTGACACCACCGAGCGCGCACCCTTCAGCTCAGTCGCCGCATACGTTGCCCCACACGCCTCGCAATTGTCGCCATATTGATTCGCAGCCCCGCACTTCGGACACTCACCCTGAATAAACCTATCGGGCAGGAACATCTGCTTTTCGGGATCAAACGCGGTGGCAATTAAACGCGTCTTAATCAACCCGCCCGCCTGCAATTTGTGATAAATATCCGTGGCAATCGCCTTGTTCTCTGGTGAATGGGTGGAATGATATTGACTAAAGCCAATCGCGAAGTCTTTAAAGTCTGCCTGATGACGAGCACTCACCTCAGCAATCAACGCCTCAGGCGTAATCCCCAGCTCCGTGGCTTTGAGCATAATCGCCGTGCCGTGGGCATCATCGGCACACACATAATGACACTCGTTACCCATCATTCGTTGAAAGCGCACCCAAATATCGGTTTGAATATATTCCAATAAATGCCCCAGATGAATCTCACCGTTCGCATACGGCAGGGCAGAGGTGACTAAAATTTTGCGTGCAGACATCATTAAAAGAAAATCAA
>CAZRUL010000081.1:0-1170 GCA_964603245.1 uncultured Piscirickettsiaceae bacterium | reverse complement strand
GAATTAAAAGCAAGCAATCGGCAACCCAACCATCGGCACAACAACCCCATAAATAGACCTAATAAAAATGAGATTGCGCGCTAGCAGGTCGGCTAAAATGTCGCTATTTTACATATCAGGAGCCCAAATGGCTGATTTAACACAAGACTTAATCGAAAAAACCCTCAGCACGGTGATTGACATCCACACCAAGCAAGACATCATCAACTCAAACTGCGTGGACGACATCACGATTGACGGGGCAAACGTCAGCATTCACCTCACCCTTGCCTATCCTGCGCAAAGCTACCACGCCGAACTTACCGCTGCCATCACCAGCGCACTTGCCCCCCTAGAAATCACCGCGCCAAGCATTACAATTGAAACCAAAATCGCCAAATATGCCACCCAAAAAGGCGTAGATCCCCTGCCCGAGGTGAAAAACATCATTGCCATCGCCTCAGGCAAAGGTGGCGTAGGCAAATCCACCACCGCGGTCAATCTCGCCCTTGCCCTGCAAGCCGAAGGCGCAAAAGTCGCGCTCTTAGATGCCGATATTTACGGCCCGTCCCAGCCCAGAATGCTCGGCGTGAGCAAACTCAAACCCGACACCAGCGGCGAGGGCAAGCTGCTCCCCATCCTCGGCCACGGAATGCAAAGTATGTCCATCGGTTATTTAGTCGATGAAGCCACCCCAATGATTTGGCGCGGCCCGATGATCACCCAAGCCCTCGAGCAAATGCTCCGCGATACCCTCTGGCGCGGCGTGGATTATATGATTATTGACCTGCCACCTGGCACGGGCGACACCCAGCTTACTTTGTCGCAAAAGATACCCGTCAGCGGCTCAATCATCGTCACCACCCCGCAAGACATTGCCCTGATTGACGCACGCAAGGGCTTAAAAATGTTTGAAAAGGTGAATATCCCGATTTTGGGCATCGTTGAGAATATGTCCACCCACATCTGCACCAGTTGCGGACATGAGGAGGCGATTTTCGGCACAGGCGGCGGGCGTTTAATGGCAGACGAATCTGAGGTAACGTTTCTCGGTGCGTTGCCGATTGACATCAATATTCGCACCGACGTCGACGAAGGCACTCCGAGCGTGGTCAAAGACCCTGAGAGCCGCATCAGCGCGATTTACAAAACCATCGCACGTAAGGTGGCAGCCAAACTCAGCTTGCAGGA
>CAZRUL010000080.1:0-3325 GCA_964603245.1 uncultured Piscirickettsiaceae bacterium | reverse complement strand
TTCATTCCACCCGTTCCTTTGATCGCCCGAATCTACCTCTCACCACACGTCTCTTTAGTGCAGGAGATCATTCCACTATGCGTGCGATCTAGCTCTTTTAATCGTTTGCGCCACTCCACCTCTTGCGCCGCTTTCTTTCTCTCACGAACCCCTTGCTGCTCAATCTTTTTGAAACAGCCCTTCCTTGAAGTCGTTCTTTTCACATAACAATCCAATCTCTCTGCCGTTGCGTTTGTTTTCTTGTACCACTCCTTACTACCATTTACCTTTGCTCTCTCGTCAAACGCTCGCTGCTTCTTTGCCGCCCTGTCCGATTTAATTCGTTGCTTAGTAAGATCATTCCATTCTTTATGTTCATCGTCATATTCCTCCGCCGATTCTATACTTTCCCATAGATCCGTCAACAACCATATGCGCGCAGCACTCGGTAGGCTCACTAAAACCATTGTGCTGAGTATAAATGCCGAGCCGATAATTTTATAATGTTTCATCTAAACCCCTTGTGATTTAAAAAAATAAGTAGCATACCTTTTTTTAATCGTGGTGAGCGGTGCATTCAGATTAAAACAATGGCGCACTCCTCTTTTTTTAAAACAGCGCGGACATAAAAAAACCCCTGTCTTTAACAACAGAGGTTTTTATTGAATGTGTTTTGATCAGTATATCAAAACTATCTGGGCCTACCACTCACACCTTCGGGTCTACCGCCACGCTGACCGTAAGAATTAGCAGGACGATTGCCGCCTGCGCCCTCAGGACGATTGCCACGATCGCCACGCGAGTCAGCAGGTCTGCCGTGCCCGCCTGTGCCGAAGTAATCTGCACGCTCCTCGGGTGTCATTGCAAAGATTTTGTCATACATTGCCTGTCTTTCCTCAGACGTTGCCGCTTGTGCGACTTGCATTACAGCCGCTAGTGATAAGATAAGTAAAAGATGTTTCATAGTTGCCTCGCTTGTGGTTAAAAAATAAATGGAACGATGGAAATTTTACGCTTAAAAATGGTGCCGATGGCCAGAGTCGAACTGGCACGAGCTGTGCTCACTACCCCCTCAAGGTAGCGCGTCTACCAATTTCACCACATCGGCTATACTCTTGTTGCTTGTTTGTGTCCTGTGTTAGTTGCTGGGAACATCGCGGGTTGTTGGGTCAAATATCGGGACATCATTTGGGGCAATGCTGCCAGCCTTTGGCAGGACTTGTTCCATTATGCTAATGGCATCGCTTTGGGTTGTGTCTTCATTGCTGGCAAGATAGGCTAAGGTGAGGCTGGTCATAAAGAATGCAACGCCAATACTAGCGGTGAGTTTGTACATAAAGGTATTGCTGCCACGCGCACCGAACACTGAGCCTGCCGCACCCGCACCGAACGCCGCGCCTGCATCTGCGCCCTTGCCTTGTTGCATTAAAATCAAACTGATTAAGCCAAACGCCAGCAACATATGCACCACTAAGATTACTTGAAATGTCAACATATTAACCTGCCTTGCAAATTTGTAAGAAATCGTGGGACTTAAGGGAAGCGCCACCGATCAAACCGCCATCAATGTCGGCGCAACTGATTAAATCTTTGGCATTACCAGCATTCATACTGCCACCGTAGAGAATCGGAGTGGCTTGAGCGATGTCATTATCAAGCCCTGCTAACAAATCACGGATGAAACGATGCACGGCTTGCGCTTGTTCGGGGGTGGCGGTCACTCCTGTGCCGATGGCCCAGATGGGTTCGTAGGCGATGATGATGTGTTTGAAAGCGGAGATGCCGACTTTGTCAATCACGGCGGTGAGTTGCTGGCGGATGTGGGATTGGGTTTGCTGCGCTTCTCTTTGTGCCAAGGATTCGCCGACGCATACAATGGGCGTGAGGCTTGAGTTAAGGGCTTTAGTGACTTTGTCAGCCACTAAAGTGTCGGTTTCAAAGTTTAATGCGCGCCGCTCGGAATGTCCGACGATGACATAGGTTGCACCAAAGTCTTTAATCATATCAGCACTGATTTCACCTGTGAACGCACCGCTGGTGGCAGTGTTGAGATTCTGTGCGCCGAGATTAAGTTGGGAGTGGGTGATGAGGGATTCCACTTGCGAGAGGTAGGGAGATGGCACGCAGACAATGACTTTTGCGCTGACCTCGGACATTCCTGCCAAAATCCCTGTGATGAGGGTGTTTGTGGTTTCCTTTGAGGCGTTCATCTTCCAGTTGCCTGCTACAATAATTTGGCGCATTGTTTTGCATTCCCAAAAAATTGCGCGATTCTACACAGATTGGATTCAAAAATCAATGATGGATGATGGGGTTGTGTTGGATTTGCGGGGGAATTAGTATATCATTCGTCTATTTTTTTGAGATTTGGGTTCTATGTCACAAATTTGGGCGCAATGTGTCGATACACTCAAAGAATCTCTCCCGCTACAGCAATTTAGTATTTGGATTCAACCCCTGAAAGCGAGTGAAAAGAATCAGATTTTGTCGTTGTGGGCGCCGAATAGTTCAGTGCGCGATTATGTTAAAACTTATTTAAAAGAAGAGATTACGCACGCCATTCGGCAACACGACAAACACATTAAAATCCATATTGGGGTGTCTTCAAACACGCAACAAAAGGTGGATTATTACACGTCACAATTGTCGGCGGATTATTGTTTTGATAATTTGGTGGTCGGGGATGCAAATCAGGTGGCGTATAGTGCGACTCAGCAGATTGCGGAAAATATCAAAACCTCGCCTTACAATCCTTTTATTATTTATGGTGAGTCGGGACTCGGCAAAACACATTTGATGCAAGCAGCGGGGCATTTGGCACGACAAAAAAATCCAAATATCAAAATCATTTACGCGCCGTTGATGGATTTTGTGAAAAATATCACGCTGAGTTTGCGCCACAATAATATTGAAAAAGTAAAATTGCATTATCAATCCGCCGATTTGTTGCTGGTGGATGACATTCATTTGATTGCTGGCAAAGACAAAACGCAGGAAGAATTCTTTCATATTTTTAATTTTCTGTTTAGCACCAAAAAACAAATTATTCTCACCTGTGATCAATCTCCAGAAAATATTGATTCGGTTGAAAAACGTTTGAAAAGCCGATTTCTACAGGGGTTAAATTTAAAACTCACACCGCCAGAGTTGGAAATGCGCGCTGCTATTTTGTTGAAAAAGTCGGCAAAAAAATCTATTCAGCTCAAACTCAACGAAGAAAATGCGTTGTTTATTGCGAGCCATATTACCGCGAATGTGCGGGCACTTGAAGGCGCACTGCTGAAACTTAAGGCGTTTGTGGATTTCTCAAAAATCAATCCAAATGCGATTACTAAAGAGACGATTG
>CAZRUL010000079.1:0-3363 GCA_964603245.1 uncultured Piscirickettsiaceae bacterium | reverse complement strand
CCATTTGCAACCCGCAACGCGCTACAAAAACACTGTGTCGCTTAAACCGTATACATTCCGCCATTGATATGCAACGTTTGCGCGGTAATATACGCCCCGTCCTCGCCTGCCAAAAACAACACGGCGGCCGCAATGTCCTCAGGCTTGCCCAAACATCCCAGCGGAATTTGTTTGCGCAATAAGTCCTTTTGTGCCTCGGGCAGGCTATCGGTCATCTCAGTTTTAATAAAACCAGGGGCAATCGTATTCACCGTAATCCCGCGCCCGCCCACCTCGCGCGCCAACGATTTGCTAAAGCCCATAATCCCCGCTTTCGCCGCGGCGTAATTAGTCTGTCCTGCGTTCCCCATCGCACCGACCACCGAGGCAATCGAAATAATCCGCCCTGATCGTTGCTTCATCATCCCGCGCAACACCGCTTTTGAGAGCCGATACACCGAGGTTAAATTGGTGTGGATAATGTCATTCCATTCCTCTTCTTTCATTCTCATCAACAGATTATCGCGGGTGATGCCTGCATTATTGACGAGGACGTCCACTGTGCCATAAGTTTGGGTCAGGGTGCTCATCAACGCGGCAATCTGGGTGGTGTCGCACACATTCAGCAGCATTCCACTGCCTGAGATCTGCGCATTTTTGAAGGTTTGATCGATCGCACTTGCACCCGCCGCACTCGTTGCTGTGCCGATAACGGTCGCCCCTGCTCGCCCGAGCCGCAGCGCAATCGCTTGCCCAATGCCCCGACTCGCCCCCGTCACTAGGGCAATCTTGCCGTTTAATTGTCCGCCCATTTTGTCGTTCATTTGTGTGTCTGGCTGGGGGTTGGTTGGCTCGTTCAATGGATTTTTCATTTAAATTTCCTCCAAAATGCTGGCAATACTCGCTGAATCCAGCGCTGCCCTTGCGGTGATTGATTTGTCAATGCGTTTGCTGAGTCCTGTGAGAATCTTGCCAGGGCCCGCCTCGATAATGGTTTGCACGCCACGCGCTGCCATTGCTCGCACCGTCGCACTCCAAAGCACAGGCTGGTGTAATTGGGCAATCAGTTTGGTTTTAATGGTCGCAATATCAGTCGCGGGCGCACAATCTACGTTATGCAACACCTCAATATTGGGCATCACAAACGGGGTGGCATTCACCGCATTTGCAAATTCCTCGCTCGCCTCCTTCATCAACGCACAATGCGATGGCACACTCACGGGCAACACAATCGCACGCGCGGCTCCCGCTGACTTCATTAACGCGCAGACCGCTTTTACTGCAGCCGTATTGCCCGAAATCACCACCTGCCCTGGGGCGTTAAAATTCACCGCTTCCACCACGCCATCACCCGAGAACTCAGCACAAATTTGAATCACGGTGGCATCATCCAAGCCCAAAATCGCTGCCATTGCACCCGCCCCCACTGGCACAGCGGACTGCATTAATGCGGCACGACTGCGCACTAGCGCAATCCCATCCTCAAGGGTGAGTGCGCCTGAGGCGACCAGCGCGGTGTATTCACCCAAAGAATGTCCCGCCAAACACTCGGGCGACAATGGACGCGCCTCGTTCAACGCCCAATACGTGGCATAACCTGCGGCGAGCATAATCGGCTGGGTGTTGTGGGTTTGATTCAGTGCGGTAGCATCGGTTTGAGTGATGTCCCACAGATTAACCCCTAACGTGTCGCTGGCGCGCTCAAACACACGACGCACCACGGGAAAGTGATCTGCCAATTCGCTCAGCATTGCTAGGGATTGTGAGCCTTGACCTGGAAAAACAATGGCGTATTTCATCAAAATTTTGGTGCAATTAAATAAAGGAGTCAAAGAACGTGAGCCATCCACCATCGCACTTAAACGAACCGCGTCATTACCCTAAAAAAGCACTTGAATCAGTGCTTTAGGAGGATGGGGGAGTGGCAGTGCGGGATTGGCGGCTGATGGATGTTTTAACGAATGGGTTGCCGCACAAACGGGGGGTTATGTGTGGTTTCAATCAGAACGTGTGGTTTCAATCGAAATGTATTGACGCATAAACTTGCCTTTTTTGGCAAACACCACGTGTCCCGCCATCGTGGCAAATAGCGTGTCGTCCTTGCCTTTGCGTACGTTTGTGCCTGGGTGGAACTTAGTCCCTCGTTGGCGCACTAAAATATTGCCCGCCGCGACTAATTGCCCGCCAAATCTTTTTACGCCGAGACGTTTTGAGACAGAATCTCTGCCGTTGCTGGTGCTGCCGCCTGCTTTCTTATGTGCCATTAGTTGCTCCTATGGGTTGATTTTAGTAATTTCAATTTCGGTGAATAATTGCCGATGTCCTTGTCGCTTCATTGAATGCTTGCGACGACGAAACTTAAGGATGTGCACCTTTTTGCCCTTGCCCTGCGCGATCACTTTTGCCTCAACGCTGGCGGTTTCCAGTGTCGGTGCGCCGATTTGAACATTGTCCCCATCGGCAATCATCAACACGGCATCAAAAGAGACTGATTTACCAGGCTCAATCTCCAATTTTTCCACTTTTAAAGTCGTGCCTTCCGACACCCTAAACTGCTGACCACCTGTTTTAATCACTGCATACATAATAAATCCCTAAAGTCTTTTGACCGAAAATCGCGTGATTATACTGTAAAACGAAATTGAGTGGGCGCGTGAGACGCGGGCTGATGTGCGGGCTGAAACACGGGCATAAAGCACAGGTATAATTCGCGTTTTGCTTATTTTAAGAGGAATCACGATGATTATTTTGGAAACCAATCTTGGCACTGTGCATATTTCACTGAACGCGGACAAAGCGCCGATTAGCGCACAAAACTTTATAGATTATGTGAACGATGGCTTTTATGACGGCACGATTTTTCATCGCGTGATTCCCAATTTTATGATTCAAGGCGGGGGATTTACCCACAATATGAGCCAAAAACCCACCCGCGAAGACATTCAAAATGAAGCCAAAAACGGTTTGAAGAATAAAAAATACAGTGTGGCAATGGCACGCACAACCGCGCCACATTCCGCCAGCTCGCAGTTTTTCATTAATACCTCCGACAATGCTTTTCTAGATTATCCCGCGCAAGACGGCTGGGGTTATTGTGTGTTTGGCGAAGTGGTTGAAGGCTTGGACGTGGTGGATAAAATCAATGGCGTTGCCACCGCAAACCAAGCAGGACATAGCGACGTGCCGAGAGACGCGGTGACGGTGGTTAAAGCGTATGTGCAAGATTAGGCTTTAATTTTTGCCCGCTACGCCACTCACATTGCGCCATTCTGTGCCGCGTTTTTTATTCATTGCAGACTTGCACTTGTCGGTGGATGACGGGCTCAAAAAGCAATTATTCATTCAGTTTTGCCAACAGACTGCGCCCAGATTCACTCAGCTGTT
>CAZRUL010000078.1:0-3412 GCA_964603245.1 uncultured Piscirickettsiaceae bacterium | reverse complement strand
ATCCACCACATCGGAGACATCTAACTTCAATCTTTTGCCCACTGATTGAATATTGAGCAGCGACAATACCCGCCCTATGCTAGCGTCTGAGCGCGTAAAAACACCTTCTTGAATGTTAATACCGATCACGCCCGTGACTTTTTGCAGATCAAAATTCCACGGCACGCAATCACAAAACAGGCGCACATCTACCTCAAACGCACCGCCCTTTACAGGCTCTTCAATATTCAGTTTGGTCAGAAAATCCGAGAGCTTTTTGCCTTTTGCTTTGGCGAGCAGATTGATTTTCCCGCGCGTAATACTGCCATCAAACTGCACCAAATCCTCATCGCTGAGCCCAACCCCTTCCACTTCCAAATCATTGATAATCAACGCATCAGTTTTGGAGATTAATTGGACTTTAAACGCAGGAATGTTTTGATCATAAATCGTTGCCTGTTTTAATTCTAATTGCATACTCGGCACCGCACTCAAATCTAGCTTGACTTCTTCCTCTGGATTGTCTAATTCCAACTTGCGCAGAGTTAGGTTTTGGATTTGCACCAGCGGTAATTTTCCCTCTTCAAACACCACCACCACATCACTTTCTAGATTCTCCAACTCAACATTGCCCTGCCAAGATTGATTCAGTTGCTGGGTCACAAATGCTTTAATCTTCTCATCAGCACTGATAATTTCTAGCGCAAGTGCCACGTCTTCACGCATCCGATCTTTGGGGTTTAGCCGCAGATGAAACTCAATCCCTTTCGCATCTCCCGTGCCTTTTGCAGTAATTTTGTCCGCGTGATAACCCATCGTCAGATACAAATTATCCACCATTAATTTACCATCCAACACATTCAGCTGATTGCTGTCTATCGTCAAATCCACATCCACCACGGCCGCGCGCTCGTCCAACGGCACAACCACTTTAAACGCCCCGCTTGCCTTGCCTTTGAGCGCAATCTTATTCACAATCATCTGCACCTGTTGAATCGGTGATTGTTTTAAAAACCGCAACAAATCCTGGCTTTGATGATTCAATTTGCCCGACACTTCCACCTGCACTTTGTCCGCCGCCAACTCTGGCAACAACACCTGCACCCCCGCCAAATCCATTGTGTTAAGCCGTCCCTGTTGAATCTCAATCCGCAACTCCTTGCCATCACTACTCAGCCGAGCATCGAGACCTTTTACCATTTGCCAATCCTCGTCAAACACCAAATCCACCGCGTTAATATTCGCACTTAAGTTGATTTGTGGCGCATCGTCCTTTGAAATATTTTGTTTTATTTTGAGTTTAATATCATTCAACTGACCCGCTTTAAACGATTGCCCCATCCAATCGTAAGCCTCGGGCCCGATCCACTGTCGAGACACGTAGCGACGCAAAATATTGATGGGCATATCCGCCAATTTAGCCTCAACATTCAGCCAATCCTCGTCCTCTTCACGCCACAATTCCAACGCCAACTCCAGCGACATCTCCTTATTCTTAATCGTCAGCGGCAAAGAAATCCGATGCGAGCGTGCAAACTCATCAATCGGCAGCGTCGCACTAATATCCACGGCGCTCGCACGCGGCAACATTCCCTGGAAGTTCACATCCTGTTGCAATATCTTCAGTGATAATTCGGTCTCGCTTTGGCGCAAAATCAGCGGCGAAATCTCAAATACCTTCTTATCTTTAATCAGCGTTTGCTTAATCGCCAGCAGCTCAAACAACCCAATCATCTGCAAATCATCTGCGCTCAGTGATTGCATCGCACTCGCACTCGGCGCCGCTTGCCACGCTTTCGCATTGGTTGAAATCTGCAATTTGTCCACCGACACCCGAATCATCCTTTGACCACCGAGCAACAGTCGCGAAATGTCCAAATGCCCTTTGATATTATCCACTTCCACCAGTGCTGCTTGCGTATTGGGACGCGTAAAAACCACCCGTTTTGCGTTCAAAATCAGCCCATCTTGATCGTAATCAAACACCATTCCCGTCAGTTTTGCGTTCGCACCAATCATATTCGACAGCAATAATTCAATAGGTGGCTGAATCGTGCGCGGAAAAGTCAGCGCCAAAGCCACCAAAATAAGCACAATCGCCACAATCTGCGCGACTAATTTAAGTATTTTGAGGGCAAACCAGCCTATTTTATGAGCCATAAATCACGCGATGAATAAAAATCTGACGCATTATAACCTATGCATTCCGCCCATTTTCGCTCTAAAAAATTTCATCACGTGCCTTTAATAAACCAAAATACGCATCCAAAACCCCTTTAAAATCCCTCTCTTTCTGCCTAAAAATCACTATGTCAAACAAATCCACCGTCTATTTCAGCAGCTCAATGCTCGCCATTGCCATCATTTTATTCACCATTTTCATCACTCACACCTTCTTCAGCGACGTGGTCAGCCTCAAAACCCCCGACACCTCCACGCTTGCCAGTCGCATCAAACCCATCGGCGCCGTGTATTTGCAAGGTGACCTCCAAACCCAAGCCGTAACCGTCGCTAAACCCGTCAAAACCGCCACAAAATCCCGCAGTGGCAAGGAGATTTATAGCGCACATTGTGCCGCTTGTCACTCAGTCGGGATTGCAGGCGCACCAAAAACAGGCAATGCTAGCGACTGGGCACCTAAATTAAAACTCGGTATCGCTAAATTAGTCCAAACATCCATCAAAGGAGTCGGTGCGATGCCCCCTAAAGGCACGTGCGGAACGTGTTCAAGCGACGACCTCAAGGCTGCCATTGAGTATATGAGCAAATAATCCTCGTCCCGCCCTCTCTTCAAAAAGAAGGGACGCGCTCAAGTTGCCACAAAAATCCCTTGTTGCGCGTCTTTTTTCACACTATCCCAGCCAAACACCTGCCCGTTCATCGCCACATACACCCCCGCAGGCAGCATTTGCAGTGCCCCAATCGCCACCCCCAGATTAAACATCGCATCCGAACTCGCCACCGCGCGCGGAATCATTGCCCCAAACACCACCACGGTTTTATCTGTAACGCTCCGCCCCAGCAGTTTTGCGGTCTCCACCAGCGTATCGGTGCCGTGCGTAATGAGAATTTGCTGCTCGCTCGCCTGCTGACATTTGCGCAAAATCAACGCCCTATCTTGCGCCCCAATCGCCAACGAGTCCTTTAAAAACACCACCTCAGAGCGCGTCTCCAGCATACACCGCCCCTGATTGAGCATTTCCACCACACAAGTTTGGGTAAAACCCATCGCGCCAGTGCGTTCAAGGTAGCGTTTGTCAAGCGTCCCGCCCGTAATTAGCAGTTTAATAGACATAATATTTAGCCGTGAATAGAATTAAATGGCGTATTTAACCAAAGATTGAGGGCAATGCAAAGGGTAAATTTGGGGGTTTATGGGGGTGAAAATGGACTTCGTTGGGCTGGGGAGAGGGTTTATTAGGACTGAAAATAG
>CAZRUL010000077.1:0-3726 GCA_964603245.1 uncultured Piscirickettsiaceae bacterium | reverse complement strand
GGTTCTTTCAAATTTTTCTTTGGACATTTTGGGTTCTCCTGACGACTTGTTGATTTGTTTAACTTTTTTTTCACTAACTGGAGCTCACCACCAGATTTGAACTGGCGACCTCTTCCTTACCAAGGAAGTGCTCTACCAACTGAGCTAGGTGAGCAAATCCTAACTATCTTTGGAGCGGGTGAGGGGAATCGAACCCCTCTCATTGGCTTGGAAGGCCAAGGTAATACCGATATACGACACCCGCAAATCTTTTTTTTTGGTGGAGGGGGAAGGATTTGAACCTTCGAAGGCGGAGCCGACAGATTTACAGTCTGTTCCCTTTGACCACTCGGGAACCCCTCCAAAAAAGGCAGAATTATAGACGATATTTATTTTTATATGCAAAGAAATTTGCGCAAAAATCAGCCGTGTTAAAGCCTAGAAACCCCGCTGGATTGTGCCGCTGCAAAAACCGCGGGTGGCACCACTTCAATCAATCGCGGATCAAATGGTTTGGGAATAATATAACTCCTGCCAAACGCCAAAGAATCTATGTGATAAGCCTCCAAAACGCTTTGAGGCACGGGTAATTTTGCCAACGCGCTAATCTCATTTACCGCCGCAATTTTCATTTCAAGATTAATTCGGCTCGCTTTTGCGTCCAGCGCACCCCTAAAAATAAAAGGAAATCCCAGCACATTGTTAATCTGATTTGGATAATCACTGCGCCCTGTTGCCATAATTAAATCATCGCGCGCCGCATTCGCCAGCGCTGGTGCAATTTCAGGATCTGGATTTGACAGTGCAAACACAATCGGATTGTTTGCCATCGATTGAATCATCGCTGGCGTGACCAAATTTGCCCGCGCCACGCCGAGAAAAATATCGCATCCGCACATCGCGTCCCCGAGTGTTTGCTTGTCTGTTTGCGCAATATAACGTGATTTTTCCGCGCTCAAATCCGTCCGATTCGCCCGATCAGCATTAATCACGCCGCGAGAATCCACCAGCAAAATATTGTTTTTTTGAAAGCCTAATTGACACAACAAATCCAATGTCGCAATCCCCGCTGCCCCCGCGCCAATGCACGTCAGTTTAGCAGTTTGCGGCGTTTTTCCCTGAATTTCCAACGCATTCAGCAAACCCGCTGCCACAATAATCGCGGTGCCGTGCTGATCGTCGTGAAACACAGGAATGTCCAATAATTCAATCAATCGCCGTTCAATCTCAAAACAACGCGGCGCTGAAATATCTTCCAAATTAATCCCGCCAAATGTCGGTGCAATATTCTTCACTGTTTGCACAAATTCATCCACGTCTTGCGTGCCAATCTCAATATTAAATACATCCACATCGGCAAACCGTTTGAACAGCGCAGCCTTGCCTTCCATCACGGGTTTGGCGGCGAGCGCACCGACATTGCCCATTCCCAAAACCGCTGAGCCGTCCGTAATCACTGCCACCAAATTGCCCTTTGCGGTAAATTCATACACCAGCGCGGGATTTTTGACAATTTCACGCACGGGCGCTGCCACCCCAGGCGTATAAGCCAGCGACAATTCGTGATGTGTTGCCAACGGTTTGTGCGAAGAAACGATGATTTTTCCAGGGCGATCGCCACGATGATAATCTAGGGCTAATTGATAAAACTCTTTACTCATTGCTACGCTACCATACCTATAATAAGAGAGGTCGTATTATAAATTGGAAATCGGAGAATAAATTATGTTCCCTAAAATTAGCATCATCGGCGCGGGCAGAGTGGGTGAGAATACCGCTCAAATATTGGCTTTGCGCAAATTAGCCAAACACATTGTGTTGATTGATCTTGACGAACAATATGCCCGTGGCGTGGCGTTGGATATTCAAGAAACCGCTAGCGTGTATCAGTTTGACGCTCAAATCACAGGCAGCAGTCAAATTTCCAAAATTGCGCATTCTGATTTGGTGATTATCACCGCAGGATTGCCGCGCAAACCAGGGATGGACAGGGCCGATGTGTTGGCGGTGAATTTGGGTATTATTGATAAAATTATGGATGGCGTGATTGAGCACGCGCCCGATGCTTATGTGATTGTCGTGTCCAATCCTGTGGATGTTTTAACCTATCACGCCAATCAAAAAATCGCAAACGCCCGCGCTCGAATTATGGGACAGGCAGGCGTGTTAGATTCTATGCGGCTGTCAAGTTTTATCGCGATGGAAACGGATTATTCCATCAACGACATTCAGTCAATGGTGCTCGGCGGACACGGCGATAGTATGGTGCCACTGACCCGATTTACCACCATTAGTGGGATTTCAATTGATTATTTGTTAGATGCTAAAAGCATTGCGCGCATCATTGAACGCACTCGAAATGGTGGCGCGGAAATTCTCAATTTAAAACAAAAATCCAGCGCCTACGATGCCCCAGGTGCTGCGGTAGCCACAATGGTAGAGGCAATCGTGCATGACAAAAATCGTCTGCTGCCCTGCATTAGTATGTTGGAGGGCGAATACGGACAAACCGATCTGGCCATCGGTGTGCCAGTAATGCTCGGCGGTCGCGGCATTGAAAAAATTATAGAATTGAAACTCACCCAGTCCGAGGCGCGTGCATTCAACCAATCAGCCAGCGACACCAAAGCACTGATTAAAACCATTGGGCAATAAATGATTCAATCGCCTAAATTCAGCGCAAAACTCAGTGCAAAAACCAAGCCCTCCCAATCAGCGCAAAATTTGATTGAGCCGAGTAATCGCACTCAGTGGCACGTTTTTTGGGCAAACGCGCGCGCAATGGCGATGATTTGAGCAACTGCCAAAACCCTCCCTCGTCATTTGCTCGCTCATCTTTTTAGCACGCCGATCGGTTTCAATACTGCCCTGTGGCAACAAATCCAAATGCACCACTTTAGCCGCCACAAACAGCGTCGCACTGGCATTCGGACACACTGCCACACAGGCCCCGCAGCCGATACAAGTGGCTAAATTAAAGGCGTGATCAGCCAGTGGTTTTTCCACCAACAACGTATTTGCCTCAGGCGCCGAGCCCGTATGCACCGACACATAACCGCCCGCTTGCATTATCCGATCAAACGGCGCACGATTAACCACCAAATCCTTCACCAGCGTAAAACTGCGCGCCCGCCACGGCTCAATCCAAAGCTCGCGCTGCTGTGCATAATCACGCATATAAAGCTGACAGGTGGTGGTGGCAGATTTTTCACCGTGCGGATGTCCGTTAATCACCAGCGAACACGTTCCACAAATGCCTTCACGACAATCGTAATCAAACGCAATGCAGTCTTGATTTTGCGCAATTAATTGCTCGTTGAGTTGATCCAACATTTCCAAAAACGAAGTATTCGAATCAATGTCCGTCAATTCATAATCCACAAATCCGCCCGCTGAATTTGGGTTTTTTTGACGCCAAATGTGCAATACAAAAGTCACGTGTAATCCCGCACACTCGGCTGAATAAATTCAAAATTCAAAGACTCTTTGTGGAGTTCAAACGCGCCATTTTTGCACGCCCACGCTGCCACAAACGCAAAATTTTCATCATCACGTTTTGCCTCGCCACTCACCGACAAATACTCCATTCGCGCGTGCGCACCGCAAGATTCCTCGCGCATCAAAGCATCAGTGCACATCAAAGCTCCCAACTCAATAAAATCCGCCACGCGTCCTGCTCGCTCCAAAGTTTGGTTTAAATCTGTATCAATGCCAGTGATTTTAAGCGTGTGCCAAAATTGCGTTTTT
>CAZRUL010000076.1:0-3760 GCA_964603245.1 uncultured Piscirickettsiaceae bacterium | reverse complement strand
ATGAACCCCAAGGTTTGCGCGCAAATGTCAATCTGAATCAACTGGGCGCCTCACCTCTGCTAAATGTTTGCCACTCGCCTGCCCAGATTTCACAAACAACACAATCGCCTCCACGTGTTGCGTGTGCGGAAACATATCCACCACCCCCGCGCGCTCCATTTCAAACCCCAACGCCAACAATCGCTGCGCATCGCGTGCCAAAGTCGCAGGATTACACGACACATACACCAGTCGTTCCGCCCCGAGCGCGGGCAAATGTTCCAGCACCTCAATCGCCCCCGTGCGTGCGGGATCAATCAACGCCTTATTATAGGTCTGCCCCGCAAACCACGGCAGCGCCTCCACCGAATCAAACAAATCCGCTTGATAAAACCGTGCGTTTTCAATGCCGTTGCGCCGTGCATTTGCTTGCGCACGCTCAATCAGCCCAAAATCCCCCTCAACGCCCACCACCGAGCACGCATAACGCGCAATTGCCAACGTAAAATTGCCCAATCCACAAAACAAATCCAGCACGTTATCGGTAGATTGCACGTCTAACAATTCCAATGCACGCGTCACCAGTCGCGCGTTCATCGGGGCGTTAATCTGAGTGAAATCATTCGGCGAAAATTCAATCACTAAATCGTGATCGGCGTGTGCATATTGCAATTTTGCCGCCAAATCTAGCGGCTGAATGCTTGCCACGCCTGCGCTTTGCGTATAAAAAACCACGTCCAAAGCTAGCGCGCATTGTGTGAGAATTTCCCTGTCATCTGCCAACAAAGGTTCAAGATGACGCAAAATCAATACCACTATCTCGCCTCCAATTGCCACCTCAATCTGCGGAATGCATCGCTTAATATTGAGTTTTGCCAGCCATTTTCCCAACGCGCCCAACTGCGCACCCACGCGCGGATGGAGAATCTCGCACCGATCCATTTCCGTGATAAAGCCCGAGCCGCGCTGACGAAATCCCACCAGCACTTTGTCTTTTTTTTCCACATAACGCACGCCCAGCCGCGCTTTATTCCGATATCCCCACGGCGCATCCATCATCGGCAACATCCAATCTTTGGGCTGAATTTTAGTTTGTTGAAACAGAATTTCTTGAAGCCAAGCATTCTTAAACGAGATTTGTTTTTCAGGCGTTAAATATTGCAACGAACAACCGCCGCACACCCCAAACACCGCGCATTTTGGCGCAATCCGATCAGCCGACGACTGCAACACTTCAAGCGTGTCTGCTTCCTCAAATTTTGCCCGCGCCAATGTGCGTTTTGCCAGCACTATCTCGCCGATCAGTGCGCCGCGCACAAAGATTACTTTGTCATCAAATCGCGCAATTCCCCTGCCTTCGTGCGATAGGGCGGTGATGGTGAGCTCGTAGGTTTTTGGTTTGGATTTGTGCCGTCTGCCCATCGTTAAAAAAAAGAATCCTCAAAAAGAATTAAAAAAAGTGGCTAAAAAACGACTGACAAACCACCCATTGACTGAATTTAGGCGCAAGTATAACCATTTAGCGCAACTTTATGCATTGTGCTCGCAAAAGTCCCCAGTGTTTCTTTTGCCAAAATTAGGCGTGTAAATAAATCAAAAATAGATCAAAAATTAACAGGTTTTTGTGAAGTGTTCAGAAATGTAATTTATTGAACACTTTAAATAAACACATACTATAATTACAAAATTCTGAACACTACCTAAATAAATGCACACATTAAACCACATTCTTAAAAACAACGATTTTGAATCAATTGCGGTGTTAAAAGCACTCAATCAAGCGCATCGCTATTTAGGGGAATTAAAAGGCGTGTGTCAAAGTATGCCAAATCAGACAATGTTGATTGACACATTAGCATTACAAGAGGCAAAAGACAGTTCTGAGATTGAGAATATTATCACCACACAAGATGAAATTTTCAAATATCAATTGCAGACCAACAAACAAAACATTGCCGCCAAAGAAGTGAGTCAATATAGCGAGGCGATGCACTGCGTTTTTAAACGATTACAAATGCATAATTTAATCACGATCAATACGATGGTTGAGGCGCAACAAATAATTAAGGGAAACGAGGCGGGACTGCGCACGCAACAAGGCACAGCGTTGTTAAATGAGCAAAGTGGCGAGATTATTTACACACCGCCCAATCCCAGCGAACTACCCGCTTTATTGAAAGACTTGGAACAATTTATTAATAATATTGATATTGAGCCAGCACTAGATCCATTAATCAAAATGGCGATTATTCATCATCAATTTGAAAGCATTCATCCGTTTTATGATGGCAATGGCAGAATCGGGCGCATTCTGAATATTGTGTATTTAGTGCAACAAGGTTTGTTGGATGCGCCTGTGTTGTATTTGAGTCGTTATATTAATCATAATAAAACGCAATATTATCATCTATTGCAAGCAGTCCGAGATGAGGGCAAATGGCAGGCGTGGGTGCTGTATATGCTCAGCGCAATCAGCAAAACCGCACAAAGTGCGATTAAACTCATTACGGCAATCAAAAATTTGCAACAAAATTATAAGCACCGCATTCGCAGACAATGCCCAAAAATCTATTCTCAAGATTTGATGAATAATATTTTCAAACACCCCTACACCAAAATTGCTTTTTTGCAACAAGATTTGAGGGTATCGCGCCTCACCGCCCATCGGTATTTAGCGCAACTCGTTGCAGAAGAACTGCTCATCAAACATAAGTTTGGTAGAGAAAATTATTACTTTAATCCTGAACTGATTGATTTGTTGAAAAATACGGAGAATATGTGTGAGGCATAAATTTTAAAAACAATTCAAAGAAAATTAGCCAATAGTTTCAGTGTGTTGTGGAAATGTAGCCCGTCTTTTCCAACAAAGCACATGGTTTTTATTTAACCATTCAAACACAAAAACTCATTATGTCTCATTTCATTAAGCGCGGGTAAATTGTTGATTAAGCGCGGGGATGATGCTGGCAATCTGGACAAAATCTTTGTCATTGTGAAGCAGAATTAAATCATTTTCTATGGCATTTTGAGCAATCAGACAGTCAATACTTGAGCGAATGGTGATACCATTTTGGCGACATTGTGAATAAATCTCAGCGGCGAACTCATAACTCTTGCGCGGATGAGCAAACGGATACAAAGTATGTGCCCTCAAT
Organism: uncultured Piscirickettsiaceae bacterium; assembly: GCA_964603245.1. GTDB lineage: Bacteria > Pseudomonadota > Gammaproteobacteria > PS1 > Pseudothioglobaceae > CAZRUL01. Next base: position 626 of record CAZRUL010000076.1, on the reverse strand, counting down.
CGCTGTTTGTAGCGTGTGCGCTTTGTGGCAAGTTTAATGCCCTGCAAAATCTCCATGTAAATATGCGCATTTAATCCAATATCAGCACGAGATAGCAACAAATCCCGTAATATTTGCGTGCTTTGAGTTGGACGATTGCGAAAATAATCAATCCACACTGAAGTATCCACCAAATACATTATGGCATCTGTGAAAAATCTCTAGCGCGCGTGGCTTTATAATCATATTCATCGTCAAACCCGCCCTCGCCTTGCAATTCTAGCAAGTCTTGATTGGGATTGCGCTGTGTATTTGGTTGGCGTTTGGCGATAAATTCTTTTAATGCCGCATCAATAAGGGCGTGTTTGGTTTTAATATTGCTAAGTTGCATGGCTTGTTGAACAATGTCTGCATTTAACACAATATGAGATCTGGGCAGCATAATTTCATTCCGCTTAAAATTGTGTAGTCTAGCAAGAATTCGAAAATCAAACAACCACAACGGCTGAATTTAATAAAAAATTGGCAACATTTACAACTGAAAGAGCGGCTTTATTAAAGCAAGCACAAGCGCTGATTAAAGAAGCAAAAGCAGCTTTAGGCTACAAAAAAGCAGAAGGCATTGCAGCGGCTTTTAGGTCAAGATT
>CAZRUL010000075.1:0-3874 GCA_964603245.1 uncultured Piscirickettsiaceae bacterium | reverse complement strand
TAATAACAAGGGGAATAGTATGAAAACAATAGTATTGTTAGTGGCATTAGGGGTGGGTTTTGCGAGTTATGCAAGTGCTATGCGTGCGCCAGCAGACCCGCCGATGTGTAAAAAGCGTGGTGGCGGGCATATGTTGTGTTCTGAGATAACCGAAGCAGAGTGGGCAAGGCTACGTCAGGAAACTCTGGATAGTATTGCTAAACTGCCTGAACTAGAAAGAATAAGGGCGATGAGCAGATTTATTAAATACGAAGAAATCAGACTAATGTTGGAAGGAGCAAAAATAGAAAGAGAGAGAAGAAGACAGTTAAGAACCCAAAAAACAGTCAATTAAACAAAGTGAGTTTTAAAGGAGGGATAAGATGCGTCAAAAAATATTAATTTCGTTGGTCGGTGCGGTGGTTTTGTTGTCAGGTTGTGGGCAGGAAGCCACTGTCGCAAGTGCAGACAAGGAAATTGCTAATAAAACAGACGCGCAAACGAGTAAGCAGGTTGCTGAAAAAGCAGAAAAGCAGGCGGCAACAGCAGAAAAGCAGGCAGCAGAAGTCAAAAAGCAGGCGGCAGAAGTCAAAAAGCAGATAGCAGAAGTCAAAAAGCACACAGCAAAAGCAGAAAGACAGATAATAAAATCCAAAGCGTACATAGCAACCACAGAAAAGCAGACGGCAACAGGCAAAATCGATACGGCTTTAATGGCGCGTTTGAAGACGCAATTAAACGCATACAAAAAATGCTATGTGCAATCAGATTATGCTTGTATGTCCAAAACGATTTTGCCATCCAACCTCAAGCAAGTGGGCGGCGTTCAGGGGTTTGTTAAGATTATGCAGGATTTGCACGCCACTTTGGACCAGCAACAATTTGTGATGAAGTTGGATGAGATGACATTTGGCAAACCGAGCAAAATTGTGCGGTTAAAAGATTATGCAATCTCGGTGATAGCGACTGATTTGCCGATTTCAACGCCACAAGTCAGCGGCACAATGCAGGGTTCGATTATTGCTTTGTCATTAAACAAGGGCGCGACTTGGTTTTTTCTTGAGGGCTCGGAGGCGGGCAAGAATATTGTGGTAGATAATGCCTCTGCTGAGTTGTTAGCAAAGGTTAATGTGCCTGCGGGAATGATGCAGTTGGGCGATATGGTGTTGATTCAAAAAAACGGGCAGTGGGTGGCGCAGTAAAACGATTTAATCACACAAACATCCCATCATTGTTTGAGGTTGTTATAGGCGCATTCCTAGCCCGCGATAGGTTTTGTCAATGCGCTGGAGGTTTTGGATGGAATCTTCAGGGTGTTTTTGCCACGCAACTGTGTTGCCACGGGTCAATAGTGCGCTAATCTCCTCATCTATCTTTAAGGTTTTCAATCCCGCAACACGAGCAACGTTGGTCAGTGTGTTGGCGGTGAAATCACTCACGTGGGCAATATGAAAATAGCTTCTGAGATCATTTTTATAGTCACCTTTGGCAACTTCATTGAGTCCTGGCACCGCGATAAATAGATAATCGTCTTGATGCATTAGAGTGCGGATTTGTTTCAAGGTGGTGACGGGGTTTTGGACGTGTTCTAAGATGTGGGAGAGAATAAAAAGCTTGCGTCCCTCAGGAAGATGGGTGGGATACATAGAGACTTCCACGGAAATATCAAAATGATGCTTGGCAAATTCAATGGCTTTGATGTCTAAATCACAGCCGCACACCGATTGCACAAAAGGTTTTAGGGTATTGAGTGTGCCGCCAGAGCTACAGCCGATTTCAATGATTGAAAGTTGCTTTAGGGCGTTGTCGGTTAAACCATTGGCTTTGAAATAGGCAAGGTATTTTTTGCCTTTGTGGATTTGCTCTTTGATAACGCGTTGGTAATTGACCGTTTTGCTTTTTAAATACAGCGGGCGGTAATGATGGCGGTAGAATTCTTGATGGAATTCGGCGCTGAGTGCAGGGTAGGTTTGCACTAATCCACATTGATTGCAAAATTGTTTGTCTAAATCAAATCCATATCGGTCGCCCTGTGCAATTAAAACGAAATCTTTGCCCTGACATACCGTGCAGCCGTTACTGGTCAGTCCGAGTTTTTGATACAACGCACGGATTTTTTTGATGTGATGATGACGTCCTCTGGTATGGCGGTTAATCCACGTGAGATGGCGACTGATGCGGGCGAATGTTTTGCCAAAGCGATAGTGTTGTAATACTCTATTGTTCATAATCTTTGTTTAGGGTGAGTGTTGTTATGGATGATTGCCCAGTGTTTTTGGTGTGCAAGTATTTTTCAAACGGGGATTGCTGGCGAAGTTGTTTGAATGGATTTTACGGTGGTTTATTGAGGTGATTCAAGACATAGTTAAGAAATATAATATTGCTGCTCCTGTGAAACAAGGAGAAACTGGAAATCAATACTAATAAACTGTAAGACATTGCGACGCAACACCGCCAACACCGTAAAATCAGCCAATCCAATCCATCCATCCATTCCTTAAAAGGCAACACAAATGTTTATCAGCACACTTGATCTTTTCAAAATTGGCATCGGTCCGTCCAGTTCTCACACAATGGGGCCAATGGTTGCCGCGCAGGCATTCATTCAGCAAGTCAAAGCACATTATTTAAGCCACGATGAGTCTGCAAATAACACCCTTCAATGCACTTTAAAAGGCTCTTTATCCGCCACAGGCAAAGGTCACGCAACGGATCGCGCAGTGGCATTGGGGTTGAATGGTTTTTTACCAAAAGAAGTGGCGAAGCAGGATTTAGAGAGTCTCGTTGACTGTATTTGGCACAGTGAATCCATTCGTATTAATGACACCGATATTGTGTTGTTTGCTGCCAGCAAAGATATTATTTTTGACACAGGCGAGGCATTGCCAGAACATCCTAACGGAATGATTTTTGAACTATTAAATGAGCATCGGCAAGTATTGTTGTCGGCCACTTACTTTTCTATCGGCGGTGGGTTTATTAGCACACTGGCAAACATTAAACAATTAGTAGCGCCCCTCAAAATGCAGTTCGACGATGCCATTCCTTATGCTTTTGATAATGCGCAGTCAATGATGGATATGTCAATTAACCATCATTTATCCATTGCCGAAATGAAACGTTGCAATGAAATTATGCAAATGTCAGAAGAAGCCCTGAATGCAGGACTAGATTCCATTTGGGCAGCGATGAAACGTTGTATTGAAACAGGATTGAGCGCGGAAGGCATTTTACCTGGGGGTTTGAATATCCCGCGGCGCGCCAAAGCATTACATCAGAAATTGATTGAACACCCCGATACAGCAGAGGTTAATGATTGGTTATGCGCTTATGCAATGGCAGTGAATGAAGAAAACGCCGCTGGACATATGGTTGTAACCGCGCCCACTAATGGAGCAGCAGGAGTGATACCCGCCATTCTGTATTATTTTGTAACACGTGAAAACGGAACTCCACAACAAGTGCGAGATTTTTTATTAACCGCCAGCGCTATCGGCGGTTTGATTAAACATCTGAGCTCCATTTCAGGGGCTGAAGTCGGTTGTCAAGGAGAAGTGGGATCTGCGGCATCAATGGCAGCCGCTGGATTATGTGCGGTGCGCGGCGGCAGTGTTCAACAAATAGAGCACGCTGGCGAGATTGCACTGGAACATCATCTTGGAATGACCTGCGATCCCGTGCGCGGACTGGTGCAAGTGCCGTGTATTGAACGCAATGGATTTGGTGCAATCAAAGCCTATACTGCCACTTCTCTTGCGATGCGAGGCACGGGCGAGCATTTTATGTCGTTGGATAAATGTATTATCGCGATGAAACAAACAGGCGAAGCAATGTCAGTCAAGTTTAAGGAAACTTCCTTAGGTGGGTTAGCGGTCACGATGATTGAGTGTTAGAA
>CAZRUL010000074.1:0-4035 GCA_964603245.1 uncultured Piscirickettsiaceae bacterium | reverse complement strand
TTTTTGAGGCTTAAAAAATCGTTTTCAAGACCGTTAAGCCCCCTGCGCTAGGCTAAGGCTTGGCTGGTTTGGACACCATTTTGACTTTTTTGGATGCCCTACGCATTTTGAAAAATTGTTTGAGCAGGGTTTGACTCTCCAGCGCCAGCAAGCCGCCGACAACGTGCGGTTTGTGATTGAAGCAAGCAGCATTCGTGAGCGTGAAACACGAGCCACAAGCCCCTGTTTTCAAATCAAATGCAGCAAACACCACGCGTGCAATGCGTGCGTGAATCATCGCCCCTAGGCACATCGCGCACGGCTCTAGGGTGACATATAAAGTAGTCTCAGGCAGGCGATAGTTGTGCAACACCTGCCCGCTGGCACGTAGCAATTGAATCTCGGCGTGCGCGCTGGGGTCGTGGCAGGTTCTCGGCTGATTGTGGGCGGCAGCGATCAGCACATTGTCTTTGACTAACACCGCTCCGACAGGCACTTCACCCTGATTTTGGGCAATTTTTGCTTGTTTGAGGGCCAGCAACATCCACGTGTTATCTGAGGCTGAGAAAGACGCGCTCAAGACTCACTCCCATTCAATGGTGGCAGGCGGTTTGCCAGAAATGTCATACACCACGCGCGAGACCCGCGGCACTTCGTTGATGATCTGATTGGAGACGGCGTCCAGAAAATCATACGGCAACCTTGCCCAGCGCGCAGTCATAAAGTCCACGGTTTCAACGGCACGTAGCGCAATCACAAAATCATAACGCCGAGCGTCTCCCACCACCCCCACCGACTTAATCGGCAAAAACACCGCAAATGCTTGATCCACCGTGTCGTATAACTGATGTTTGACTAGGGCTTGCATAAAGATGGCGTCGGCTTTGCGCAGGATGTCAGCGTATTCGCCAGTGACTTTGCCCAAGATTCGCACCCCAAGCCCCGGCCCGGGGAATGGATGACGATACAGCATCGCTGCGGGAATGCCGAGTTTGACCCCGATGGTGCGCACCTCGTCTTTAAACAAGGCTTTGAGTGGCTCAACGAGGGTAAATTTGAGGTGGTCGGGCAGTCCGCCGACATTGTGATGGGATTTAATCACTTGGGTTTTGCCCGAGCTTGCCCCCGCCGACTCAATCACATCAGGGTAAATCGTGCCTTGCGCTAGGTATTTAATATTGGTGAGTTTGTCGGCCTCAGTCTCGAACACTTGAATAAAGGCGCGTCCGATGATTTTGCGTTTTTGCTCTGGGTCGGACGCTTCCGCGAGTGCATTGTAAAACAAGGATTGCGCGTTAGCACGAATCACGGACACGCCCATATTGTTGGCGAAGGTGTGCATCACTTCATCGCCCTCGTTTAAGCGCAGCAGTCCGTTATCCACAAACACACAGGTGAGTTGCGAGCCGATGGCGCGGTGCAGTAGGGCTGCTGTCACCGAGGAATCCACCCCGCCAGAGAGTCCGAGCAGCACGTTGTCCGTGCCGATTTGGGTTTGTAGGGTTTGGATTAAATCGCTGATGATGTTGTCGGTAGTCCAGCGTGTTTGACAGGCGCAAATGGTGCGCACGAAGCGTTTTAAAATACGCCGCCCTTGTGTGGTGTGGGTGACTTCGGGATGGAATTGCAGTCCGTAGTATTTTTTAGCCACGTTTGCAATCGCAGCAATCGCGCAATTATCAGTGGAGGCAATGCATTCGAATCCCGCGGGCAGTTGCACCACTTCAATACTATGGCTCATCCACACGTCAAGCAGTCCGTGTCCTTCGGCATTGACCGCATCGCTAATGCCGTCCAGCAACGGGGAATGATTACGTGCGCGAATCTTGGCAAAGCCGTATTCGTGCTTCAGCGCGGCTTGTGTGGTGCCGCCGAGTTGAGTGGCTAGGGCTTGCATACCGTAGCAAATTCCTAAAATAGGCACGTTAAGCGCAAAGACACAGTCAGGAATCTTGGCGGAGACGTGCGCGCCTGCGATGTCAGGGCCGCCCGAGAGAATCACACCGTTTGGGTTAAACGCTTGAATCAATTCTGGCGGGGCATCACACGGCAACAATTCGCAATACACGCCAATCTCGCGCACCCGACGGGCAATCAGTTGGGTGTATTGTGAGCCAAAATCAATGATGAGGATCTTATCGTGTTGGAGGTTTGACATAGTCATTGGGGGTTGTGTGAGTGGGATTTAAAACAATGGGGCAGGTGGCGCGCGGTGTTTTACAGATATTATGGCGCGATAAAACGCTAAAATAGCCCAAACTTTTGCAGCAACCCGTGTTTGTTTTGCGTTGTGTGCGTGTTGTGCATTGCTGGAGTATTTTAAGTCATCGTCTCGGATTGTTTGAATGAACATTTTAAACCGCTATATTGCCAAAACACTGCTGTTATATGCCTCGGTTGTGATGACTGTTTTAGTGAGTGTCTTTGCTTTCTTTAAGTTTCTGGAAGAGGTGGATAATGTTGGAGTGGCGGGCTATGAATTGAGCGAGGCGTTGATTTATATCGGCTTGTTGTTGCCCTCAATGGTGTATGTTTTGTCATCATTGATTATTTTGTTAGGCTGCATTATAGGGCTGGGGAATCTGGCGGCGAGCAGCGAGCTGGTGGCAATGCGCAGTTTGGGTATTTCCACGGCAGCGATGACCCGCACCACATTGACGGTGGGGGTTTTGTTGGTGGTTGTGACGATGCTCATCGGCGAATTCATCGTCCCAGTTGCCTCACATAAAGCCAAAGAGTTTCGCACGCAAGCAATGCAACAGGGCAATATTGCGCCCGCACATCAAGGGTTTTGGCTGAAGGACAATCAAAAGATTATTCGCATTGAGAATAACATTGACGGCCTGCATTTTAAGAACGTCACCTTTGTTAAACTCAAACAGCCCAGCGTTTTGGACGGTGTTTTATTCAGCCCCACCGCGGTGTTTAATGGCAGCACTATTACGTTGGATAAAACCCAGCACACCAAAGTAGACGCGCGCGCCCCCATTGCGAAGATTACCCAAAAGCATTACGACACTTATAGTATGGCAGTGAGTTTTGATCAGGATTTTGTCTCGCTGCTGAAAAAAGACCCCGACGAATTAACCCTGTGGCAATTGGACACGCACATTAAGTTTCTGACGCGCAATCATTTGTCCAGTGATATTTACGAAGTGGAGTTTTATCGTCGTCTGACGCAGCCGCTGACGCTGATTGCGATGATTATGCTCGCCATTCCGTTTGTGTTTGGCTCGTTGCGGAATGCTTCGTTGGGCAGAAAGATCTTTTTGGGCGTGGCAATGAGTTTGTTTTTTGAATTGATTTCGCGGATGAGCAGTGTGCTGTCTTTGAGCTTTAATTACAATTATTTATTGAGTGCGTTATTGCCAGCGACACTGGTTTTGAGTATTGTGTTGGTGCGAATGTGGATCAATGCTAAGTCAATATGCATAAAACCAACAGCCAAAGCGTTGCCTCTGACTTTAACCCGTCTGAGCTTAGCCAATCTGAACTTAGCCAGCCCGAACTTAGCCAGCCTGAGCTTAGAAAGCCCAAGCGTTTTCAGGTGTTGTTGCGCAATGACGACTACACTACGATGGAGTTTGTGATTGAAGTGTTGCGTGATTTCTTTGCTAAAAGTGAAGCGGACGCTCACGCGATTATGCTCAAGGTGCATTTACAGGGCGAGGGAATCTGTGGAGTGTATTCGCGTGATATTGCACACACAAAGGCGGCACAGGTGATTAAATTTGCCAGACAAAACGATCAGCCACTGATGTGCTTTGTGCGCGAGTGTGAGGATTAAACTTATCAATGAACGGTGCGTATTATGTCAAAGCCAAAACCCCCGTATTTTTACAAAACTGATGCCAACACCTATCATTGGGAGTTGAAATGCAGCGCCAATCATTACAAATTCTCCAATCAAAATTGGCATCTCTTACACAGTCCGCCACAAAATAGCGCGCCTTGTCAGCAATGTTTGGATAAAACGCATAAAACGCAGCAATTTTGGGACAGACAAAAATGAACAAAAAGGCGAAAGGGCAATTTTTCACCACTGCCAATCCGTTT
>CAZRUL010000073.1:0-4068 GCA_964603245.1 uncultured Piscirickettsiaceae bacterium | reverse complement strand
TTTTTTTAAACCACAAACAAAGCCCACCCATAAAAGTCAGCAACTATAATACGATTTTAACTAACCACCTTTGAGGTCAAACGATGAGCATTTCCAAAAAAATCGGTGCGACGTGTGCATTGTTGCTCGCCCTGAGTTTTAACAGTGCTTTGGCGACAAAATATGTGGTGGATAGCCAAAATTCGGTGGTGAGTTTTGCCACGATTAAAAAGCAATATGTGGTGGAAAGTGCCACGTTTAATCACATTACTGGACATATTGCACCCTCGGGACTGGCTGAAATAGCCATTGATATTGCGAGTATCAGCACTCAAAACGACATCAAAGACAAGCGCTTACAAACCCTTTTCTTTCAAGTGATGGATTTTCCAAAAATCACAATAGCGGCAACCATCGATCGCTTAGTGCTGGGAGATTTTGAGTATTCTAAACAATTAACCCTTCAAGCTACGTTGGGATTTTACGGACATAAAAAATTGATTGAGTTGAATGTTTTAGTGGCTAAACTCGCTGATGAGCGGCTGCTGATTACCTCGATGAGGCCTGTGATTATTCGCGCGAGTGATTATGGCATTCCTGCTAAAAATCTGATAAACCTCGCCAAAACCGTGGGTGGATTTGCTATTTCTGACACAGTGGCAGTGAATTTTGTGTTGAGTTTTCAAAAAAAGTAGCCCCCTAAAATTAACCACGCCCTTTTTTTAACTGAATATTTTTAATTAAGTATTTTTAACTGAGTATTTTATGCAACGGATTGTTTTATTCATCATCACAAACATTGCGATTATGGGCGTTTTAAGCCTGACGCTGAGCGCGCTCTCGGCGAATGGGTTTGATTTAAATGTGGGTGCGTTGCTGATTATGTCAGGCGTGATTGGCTTTGGCGGGGCGTTTATTTCGCTGGGCATTTCTAAATGGATGGCAAAGCGGATGACGGGCGCGGTGGTCATCAATACGCCAGAAAATGACACCGAGCAATGGCTACTCAATACGGTTCACAAACAATCAGCCACTGTCGGAATTAAGATGCCCGAGGTGGCAATTTTTCCCTCCGAACAAATGAATGCATTTGCCACGGGTGCGACTAAAAATAGCGCGCTGGTTGCCGTGTCTCAGGGCTTGCTGAACACAATGTCGCACAACGAAATTGAGGCAGTTATCGGTCACGAAATGAGTCATATTGCCAATGGCGATATGGTGACGCTGACTTTAATTCAGGGCGTGATCAATACTTTTGTGGTGTTTTTATCAAGAATTATCGGCTACGCAGTGGACAGACTGATTCTCAAAAATGCAAACGGACACGGAATTGGCTATTTTGTCACCGTCATCGTGGCACAAATTGTGCTCTCAATCCTCGCCTCAGTCGTGGTGATGTATTTTTCCAGACAACGCGAATTTGTGGCAGATACGGGTGGCGCGGATTTGGCGGGTCATCAAAATATGATTGACGCACTCAAACGCTTGGCGCAAAACGAACCCGAAGCCTTGCCCGAACAATTAGCCGCCTTCGGAATTGGTGAAAAATCAGGCTCAGGATTGATGGCTTTGTGGTCCTCTCATCCGCCTATTTCTGCACGGATTGCCGCATTAGAAAAACGCGCACTCGGACATTCTTAAAAAAAATCTATGTCCATTGCCATTAAATCTGCTGACGAAATAGCAAAAATGCGCATCGCTGGAAAACTGGCGGCCAGTGTTTTGGAAATGATTAGCGCGCGCGTGGTGGCTGGCATTACGACTGATGAATTAAATACAATATGCCACGATTTTATGGTCAATGAATTGGACTGCGTGCCTGCCCCACTGAATTATCACGGCTTCCCAAAATCCATTTGCACCAGTCTTAATCACGTGGTTTGCCACGGCATTCCAAATCAGAAAAAACTCAAATCAGGGGACATTGTCAATATTGACGTGACACTGATTAAAAACGGCTATCACGGCGACACTTCAAAGATGTTTATCGTCGGAAAGGCAAGCGTGAAAGCGCAGCGGATTTGTCGCATTGCGCAGGAATGTTTGCGCATCGGCATTGCACAAGTGCGGCCGGGCGTGCATTTGGGCGAGATTGGCAAAGCGATTGGGACGTATGCTAGCAAAAATCATTGCTCGGTGGTGCGTGATTATTGCGGGCACGGGATTGGACTCAAGTTTCACGACGAGCCACAAGTGTTACATTATAACGACGGCAAAATTCACCAAAGCCCTGTGCTTGAGGCGGGAATGACTTTTACGATTGAGCCGATGATTAACTTGGGCAACTATCAGGTGAATACTTCCAAAGTGGATGGCTGGACGGTCACCACAAAAGACCGCAGTCTTTCGGCACAATGGGAGCATACGATTTTGGTGGTGCAAAACGGCTGTGAAGTGCTGACGCTCAGAAATGAGGAAAAAATCTAGTCTTTTGAGCGCAAAATTTAGCCTTAAATTCAGCCCCTAAAATTTAATTTTTCCCATTCAATTTCTAAAATTCAACTTCAAAAATTCAGTCTATTTGCCACAAAGCCTACTATTTTGTGGATTATTCAATATGCTAAAATGCCACTCTTTTTATTAATCGGATAATTGCGTGAAACGTTTAAGAAACTACTTTATCGCTGGACTACTTTTCTGGGTGCCGCTGGGTTTGAGTGTGTTCGTGGTCAAGTTTTTTCTGCAAACGCTCGATGGCATCGTGCCTCCACAATATCTACCCGAAGTTCTGTTTGAATTAGAAAATGGACTGCCAGGCTCTGGCATTATTTCGGTCATTTTGATTATCATCACCACTGGCATTTTGGTGAATAATTTTATCGGCAAAAAAATATTGCACTGGTGGGATGGGATTTTGAACAAAATTCCTGGTTTTCGCGGGATTTACAATGCACTCAAACAACTCTCAGAAACGGTGCTCAGCCCATCGGGCAATAGTTTTAAAAAAGCCCTGCTGGTTGAATATCCGCGCAAAGGAATGTGGACTGTGGCTTTTCAAACGGGCAATTATCACGGCGAAATTGAAAAACACATTGGCACCGAAATTGTCAATATTTACGTGCCAACCACCCCAAATCCCACCTCTGGATTTTTTATTATGTTGCCAAAAGCCGATGTAATTGAGCTGGAAATGAGCGTGGATGATGCGTTTAAACTGGTTATTTCCACGGGCGTGGTAACCCCAAACGAGCACAAGGACAAATTATGAGAACACATTATTGTGGCGAATTAAACAAAACAAACATTGATCAAACCGTGGAGATTTGTGGCTGGGTCAATCGGCGGCGTGATCACGGCGGGGTGATTTTTCTAGATTTGCGCGACAAACGCGGGATTGCCCAAGTGGTGGTGAATCCCGACAACGCCGATTTTGCACTGGCCGAATCCATTCGCAATGAATTTGTGTTGAAAATCACTGGCAAAGTCATTGCCAGAGATGCAAATCTCATCAACCCAAAACTTAAAACGGGTGCGATTGAAATCACCGCCCAACAGATTGAGATTCTCAACCCCTCAAAACCCCTGCCCTTTCAAATTGATGCGACCGACACCTCCGAGGAAGTGCGACTGAAATACCGCTATCTGGATTTGCGCAATCCCATTATGCAGCAACGTCTGCGCTTGCGTTCTAAAGTCACACACTTTATGCGCGAATTTATGGATGCGCACGATTTTTTAGACATTGAAACGCCTTTTCTGACCAAAGCCACGCCAGAGGGTGCGCGTGATTATTTGGTGCCATCGCGCACGCACGCGGGCACGTTTTTTGCCCTGCCACAGTCCCCGCAACTTTTTAAACAATTGCTGATGATGTCGGGTTTTGAGCGTTATTATCAAATCGTTAAATGTTTTAGAGACGAGGATTTACGCGCCGATCGCCAGCCAGAATTCACTCAATTAGACGTGGAAACCTCGTTTATGAACGAGTCCGAAATTATGAATTTGATGGAGGAAATGACCCGCGGACTGTTTAAAACGGTGATTGACGTAGAATTGGCCGCCAAATTTCCCACCATCACTTACAAAGACGCGTTGGATAAATATGGTGTTGATCGTCCAGATTTTCGCATTCCTATGAAAATGGTTGGG
>CAZRUL010000072.1:0-4076 GCA_964603245.1 uncultured Piscirickettsiaceae bacterium | reverse complement strand
AACTCAAGCCAAAATCTCAAAAAATGTAATTTTTTTTATTTAATCCATTCAATCATTGGAATTATTTGATCGTCAAAAAGACGCAGTTGGACAAGGTGAGCGCACTGTTTTAGTGTCGGTTGAGCTGCCCACTCAGCGCCATATTCACAACGGCTTGCAGGAATTTTCAGAATTAGCCAATTCCGCTGGCGTGACAGTGATTGAGACGCTTTGTGTGAAACTCGCCCGCGTCAATTCGCAGTATTTTATCGGCTCGGGAAAAGTGGATTTTTTGGCAGAATTGGTGCGCGATCGCGCCATTGATTTGGTGATTTTCTCCGCTGAATTATCGCCTTCTCAGGAGCGTAATTTAGAGAAAAAACTCAAAACCCAAGTCATCGATCGCACGGGTTTAATTTTGGATATTTTCTCGCTCAGAGCCAGTTCGTTTGAGGGCAAATTACAAGTAGAATTAGCGCAGTTAAGGCATTTATCCACCCGTTTGATTCGTGGCTGGACGCATCTTGAGCGTCAAAAAGGCGGGATTGGCTTGCGCGGGCCTGGGGAAACTCAACTAGAAACTGACAAACGTTTGATTGCGGTGCGGATTAAATACTTGCACAAACGTCTGGAAAAAGTGCGCAAACAACGCGATTTGGGGCGAAAATCCAGATTAAAACACGAATTGCCGATGATTGCTTTGGTGGGTTATACGAATGCAGGCAAATCCACTTTGTTTAATTATTTAACCAAAGCCGATGTGTTTGCCGACGCCAAATTATTTGCCACGTTGGATTCCACCATTCGGCGCATTATTTTGCCGACTTCGGGTGAGGTAGCGATTGCCGACACGGTGGGATTTATTCAAAATTTGCCGCACGATTTGGTGGCAGCGTTTAAATCCACTTTGGAAGAGACGCGTTATGCCAATGTTTTGTTGCACGTAGTGGATGCGGGCGATGCGTTTTACGCGGAGAAAATTAAGCAAGTTGAGGCAATTATTCACAAAATCGGCTCTGATAAAATCCCCAGTCTTTTGGTGATGAATAAAATTGATAGCGTCCAAAATGAAAAAAGTCGGATTGAGCGCGATGACGAGGGCAAAATCCAGCGTGTTTGGCTTTCGGCAAAAACGGGCGCAGGCATTGAATTGTTGCATCAGGCGCTGGCTGAATTATTGAGCGGATTGATGCGTCGCGTGCGTATTTTGTTGGCGGTGGAGCGGGCAAATATTCGCAGTGAAATTCATCAAATTGGCTATATCCACAGTGAAAAGGTGGATGAATTAGGGCGCTGGATACTTGAAATTAACGTAACCAGTCGCTATTTATCTGAATTATTGAACAAACAAGGTGTGACGTTATTATGGGAACAGAAAACACAGCAGAATCCATTGATTTAACGCAACATATGCCGCTGTTGCCATTGCGCGATGTGGTGGTTTTTCCGCACACGGTGATGCCGCTTTTTATCGGCAGAAAAACCTCTGTCAATGCGATTGCTCGGGCGATGGAAACCAACAAACATATTTTTTTGGTGACCCAAAAAGACGAGGCAATTGAAAATCCAAAAAACCAAGATTTGCATCAAGTTGGCACTGTGGCGACGATTTTGCAGATGTTGAAATTGTCCGATGGCACGGTAAAAGTGTTGATCGAAGGGGTTAAGCGCGTTAAAGTGGATGCATTTTTTGAAGCCGAGGGTTTCACTGAGGTTTCACTGAGTGAGTTTGCGCACGAGCCCAGTGAAAATACCGAAATTAAGGCGATGATGCGGCTGGCTTTGGACAGTTTTGAGCATTACACAAAATTGAACAAAAAAATCCCCGAAGAAGTGCTCAAAATGTTGCAAGAGGTGAGCGATGTTGAGCGTTTTAGCAATATGATTATTGCCAATCTTAATTTGAAAATCAACGAAAAACAAGCGTTGCTGGCTGAGGAGAGCGTCAAACAGCGTTTGGATAAAATCTTAGCAGTCATTCAGGGCGAGATTGAAGTGTTGGGGGCGGAGAAAAAAATCCAATCTCGGGTGCGCAAACAAATGGAATCCAATCAGCGCGATTATTATCTCAACGAGCAGATGAAATCGATTCAAAAAGAGTTGGGACACGCCGAAGATGAAAACGAAATTGAAGATTTGCAGGCGCATATTAACAACGCAAAAATGCCAAAAGAGGTCAAAGCTAAGGCAGAATCCGAACTCAATAAATTAAAAAGAATGTCGTCTCAATCCTCTGATGCGTCCATTATTCGCACCTATATTGAGAATTTATGCGACGTGCCGTGGCACACAAAAACCCGCATCAACAAAAATTTGAAAAAAGCGCAGAAACAATTAAATGACGATCATTATGGCCTGCACAAAGTCAAAGAGCGTATTTTAGAATATTTAGCCGTGCAAACACGCGTGGTGCATAATAAAGCCAATATTTTGTGTTTGGTCGGCCCTCCAGGCGTGGGCAAAACCTCGCTGGGGCAGTCAATCGCCAAAGCGGTGAATCGTAAATACGTCCGTATGGCGCTGGGCGGGGTGAGAGATGAGGCGGAAATTCGCGGTCATCGGCGCACTTATATTGGCGCGATGCCTGGCTCAATTATTCAAAAAATGCAAAAAATTAAGGTGACGAACCCCCTATTTTTGTTGGATGAAATTGACAAAATCGCCTCGGATTATCGCAGCGACCCCTCTTCGGCGATGCTTGAAGTGCTGGATCCCGAGCAAAATCACACTTTTAACGATCATTATTTGGAAGTGGATTATGATTTGTCGCAGGTAATGTTTGTGGCAACGGCGAATTCGCTGGATTTGCCCTCGGCGTTGCTGGACAGAATGGAAGTGATTGAGTTGTCGGGCTATACCGAGCACGAAAAATTGCAAATTGCAAAGCGTCATTTGATTGCTAAAGCGATGAAAAATAACGGCATTAAACGATCTGAAATTAAATTTTCCGACGCCACACTTTTGGACATCATTCGTTATTACACGCGTGAGGCTGGGGTGCGTAATTTGGATCGCACGATCAGCACAATTTGCCGTAAAGTTGTGAAAGAAATTGTGCTGAAAAAACGCAAACGTCGCGCCGTTATCAGCTCTAAAAGTCTGCAAAGATATTTGGGTGTGAAAAAATTCCACTTTGGTTTGGCAGAAGAACACAATCAAGTGGGCGAGGTCACTGGGCTGGCGTGGACGTCGGTGGGTGGCGATTTGCTCACGATTGAGGCGAGTGCTTATCAGGGCAAAGGCAAACTCAAATACACGGGGCAACTCGGCGATGTGATGCAAGAATCTATTCAGGCGGCGATGAGCGTGGTGCGTGCGCGTGTTGAACAATTAAAAATCGCCAAGGATTTTCACGAAAAATTGGACATTCATATTCACGTGCCCGATGGGGCGACGCCAAAAGATGGGCCGAGTGCGGGCGCGGCGATGTGTATTGCGCTGATTTCGGTGCTCACAGGACGCAAAGTTAAGGCAGATGTGGCAATGACTGGCGAAATTACGCTACGCGGCGAGATTACCCCTATCGGAGGCTTGAAAGAGAAAATGCTGGCGGCGTTGCGCGGTGGAATTAAAACGGTGATTATTCCTGCGAATAACGAACGTGAGCTTTCTGAAGTGCCAGACAATATTAAAAATGCACTCAATATCATTCCCGTGAAATGGATTGATGATGTGATTGCAAATGCTTTGGAAGCGCATTCGGAAAAGACCACCAAAAAGACAACCAATAAACAAACCAAAAGTAGCACAGAAAAGAAGGATAAAAAAATTACCAAAAAGAAAGCGGACAAAAAAATTAGAACGGGGTTTTAAAGCGATATTTTGGCAAATATTTTGAGCGTTGTTTTTGTTTTTGTTGTTGTTGATTAGCCAGTAAATAAGCCAGTAAAAATCGGCGTGTTAGTCAGTCGATGCTCAAAAAATGTCAGAATTGCGTCAAAAAAAACTAGAGTTGCACAAAAAAAAGAACTAGAGTTGCTTCAGAAAATATTGCTGGCACTGTATCAAAATCTACTCAAAAAAAATTGTGTAAAAATATTGCAAACGCGGTTGTGTCAAAATCCATTCAAAAAAAAGTTGTGTAAAAAATCCGTTCA
>CAZRUL010000071.1:0-4087 GCA_964603245.1 uncultured Piscirickettsiaceae bacterium | reverse complement strand
TGAAAAATACTGTATGGGTGGCTTTGATTGCCACAACATTAACACCATTGGCGGCGAATGCCGTGGATATATATCACGAGATTGATCATACAACACACGATGATGAGATTCATTGGACACATAGTGGGGTTGTTGAGCGTGCTAAAACAACAGCGCAGGGGTTGGGACCACAATCCCCGCGTGATATTGATTCACCCGCAGGCAATCTCGCGCCGCAGTTTGGCTTTGTGCCAACTCAGCAACGTATGAATCTGTGTAACATTCATTTCCACAAGGGCGCGGAGCATAAGGGCGGGGAATTCACCAAACACAATGGCAGAGGCATAGGCAATGGCAACGACAGCGGCTATCATTACACGGGTGCGCTGACCTATAACCAGAGAGTGCCAATAAGGGGCGAGTTTTGTGTGGGCGATTATTCTGCTTTGAGGGTGGGCGACACGATTGAGACGCATTATGTGTATTCTTCCGCGAGAGTGCAACCAGAGGCGGGCATTCGGTCTTGCTTTAGCGACAATCGCGCCGACACACATTTACGGGTGGAAGCGAGGGTGTCAGTGCTGGTGAATGATAATAGCTATGGGGCGATAGATTTTACCAACGTCACGCAATACGCGCTGAGAAGGGGACGTTATCAGGTGACTCATAAAACCCCAAATATGGGTGAGGCGGTGCATTATCAGGGCTCTAGAACGGGCGCGAAATACAACGAGCAGGGATCGCCGTATCAAGTGAGTTGGAGTGTGTATCCCAGAGTTTCAAAGGTGGGGCTTGCCTCTGTGGGCAAATGGTGTCGGAGCAATGTATTTGATGAAGACCACGCACACGGGGTGCGGCATTTGGTGACCGACTCCGATCAACTGGCTGAGATCAACAGTCACAATTAAAACAAAGGACATATTAATGAGAACGGAGCAAACATTTAATGAGTAATGACATCATCAACAAACTAGGACCATTAGCAGCACTGGCTGGCACTTGGGAAGGCGACAAAGGAATTGACGTGTCGCGCATTCACAGCGAAATAAAAACCACTCCGTATCGTGAAAGGGTTGTGTTTGCCCCACTCGGCCCTGTGAATAACGGCCCGCAAGAACTTTACGGGCTACGTTACAATATGACCGCTTGGCGTTTGGGTGAGGCGGATGGGTTTCACGAAGAAGTGGGTTATTGGTTGTGGGATGCAGGCAATCAACAAGTGTTGCGTTGCTTTATGGTGCCTCGTGGTGTGCTGATTAATGCGGGCGGTGATGCTAAGGAAGACAGCCGTAGTTTTCATTTGGCTGCTGAGGTTGGATCGCAGACTTATGGGATTTTGTCGAATAAGTATTTGGATGCGTCTTACAAAACAATGAAGTATAGTTTGGACGTGAACATTCAAGACGATGGCAGTTTTCGTTATCATCAAACCACACATTTATGGATACCGATTAATAAAGCCATTTTTGATCATACTGATGAAAATACGTTGGTTCGGGTGGCAGAGGGATAGACCAAATAAACCAATATAAACACAAAACTACTATAAAATCGCCTCTGTTTATATTCGTGAGAAATTAAACTTTATAGGCAGTCTGCTTTTTTAAATTTAAAAAAATAGGAAGAATTATGAATACTGAAACTATGAATATTGATCAAGGCATATCCGAATCACAACTCACACAATTAGATGAATTATTGCAGAGTTTTCAAAATGTAAATAATTGCGACGCTACCAAAGCAAATGGAGATGATGACGATATGATTTTAAGCGTAGAGAAAGCAGCCAATTCTTCTCATCAAGCAGAGTCATCATTTTTGAAAGAGATGATTTATATTGAAAGTTCATATACAGACTAAATATGAAAAAGAATTTAGACAGAGAGTCTGTTGTTGAAGTTGTGGAGGTAATGTTTATATACATTCAAAAATCCGCAGAACGCAATAAAGACAAGTCATTTCCCAATAAACGAATTTTAATGGACGCTGTGATAGATGGATTAAAAAATATATTGGCGTATCAAAAGGATTACACATTAGATATTTCAAAAAGAGACTCTGTTAAAATCTTTGCATTCGCCATTCCAGAGTTAAACAAACGTTTAAAACAACTAAGATTACACAGTTTTGAAATGTCTGATGCGACCGCATATATGGCGTGTATGGATTTCATTGCCAATACATATCATAAATACATAAACCTCAACTATTATCCTGACTCAAAAAACACCTGTAGGATTTTAGGTGAATTGACCGAGTCTGGCAATAAATTAGCAGGCTATACCTACTTGAAAGGCGTGCAAGAAACGTGTCTTTGTGCAAGGGCAGGCGCACAGTGTTAATGATTCTAGTCAAAAGCAATGATTTAAAAGCCAACTTATAATGAGTTGGCTTTCTTTTTGGCAGAACAATTAAGCATTATCAATCTAAGTTTTATCAAAATCCCCTCAAAAGCCGTGGGTTTATTCTAAAATTGCGAAGTTTTTTTAATCTTCACTCCCCACAATTTAAGTGAATACGCCCGCACTACTCGCCAAATACATAATCACCCGTGCCCACAGTGAATCCCTTTGCGCCCCGCTTGAGATTGAGGATTATGTGCCTCAGGCAACAACTTACACCAGCCCCGTGAAATGGAATCTGGGACATACAACTTGGTTCTTTGAGGCATTTGTGCTGAGCAAATACGCGCCCAACTATGCACCGTTCCATTCGCAATTTGGGTTTGTGTTTAACAGCTATTATCAAGCGCTGGGCAAGCATTCCAAACGCAATCAGCGCGGGCTTTATACGCGTCCAACGGTGAGTGAGGTGTTTGCCTATCGAGCACACGTGGATATTCAAATGCACACGTTGTTGCACACTGCTCCAAATCAGTCCGTGCTTGACATCATCGAGCTGGGCGTCAATCACGAGCAACAACACCAAGAGTTATTACTCACGGACTTGAAGTATTTGTTTTCGCTCAACCCCCTAAACCCCATTTACAACCCCACGCTTGAGCCAAACCTTGCGCCAAATCTTGATTTAAACCTTGACAAAAACACAACCAAACCTGATTGGATTGCAATCCCCAAAGGTGAGCATCACATCGGACATCAAGGCAATGAGTTTTGTTATGACAACGAATGCGCACGCTTTCCCGTGTTGCTCGGCGACTATCAAATTGCCACAACGCTGGTGACTAATGGCGATTTCATTACCTTCATCGAGCAGGGCGGCTACGACAATCCGCGCTATTGGCTGGATGACGGCTGGCACTGGCTCAACAACGAATCCATCCGCGCGCCCCTGTATTGGCAACAAACCGCGGGCGAGTGGTGGCATTACACGTTGGCGGGTTTGCAGCAGATTAACCCGCAAGCCGTGCTGACTCACGTCTCGTTTTATGAGGCGAATGCGTTTGCGCGGTTTAAAAACCAACGCCTGCCCACCGAGTTTGAATGGGAGGCGGCCAGTTCGCAGTTTAACTGGGGGATGCGCTGGGAGCACACCGCGTCAGCGTATTTACCCTATCCAAATTTCACCCCGAGCACAACGGCGGTGGGCGAATACAACGCAAAATTTATGTCCAATCAAATGGTGCTACGCGGCGCCTCAACGCTCACGGTGGCAGGGCATTCGCGAAACACATATCGCAACTTCTTCCATCCACAAATGCAATGGCAATACGCTGGCATTCGGCTGGCAAAGTGATGCGCGCGCAATTCATCCAAGCCGTAGACCGCGGACTCAGCGGCACGCACAAAAGCCTACCCTCCAAATATCTATACGATGCTAAAGGCGACGCTTTGTTTGTGGAAATTATGCACCTGCCCGAGTATTACCTGAGTCGCTGTGAGCTGGAAATCTTCACCACTCAAGCCGCGCAAATCATTGAAGCGCTGGGACTCAACACCAGACACGCCGCGGAAATCGTTGAACTCGGTGCGGGTGATGGCAGCAAGACTCAGGTGCTCTTGCGCGCGATGGGCACACTCGGGGTGCGTTATGAATATGCCCCGATTGACATCTCGCAAAACGCGCTGGACACATTGACGAGTGCGCTCAAACAAGCCTTGCCAGAGGTTATCGTGCGTCCGCAATGTGGCGATTATTTTGCAATCCT
>CAZRUL010000070.1:3311-4557 GCA_964603245.1 uncultured Piscirickettsiaceae bacterium | reverse complement strand
CAGGATTTGTTGACAGGCGTGGACGAGGTTTTTATCAGCCCTGGGATTGCGCAAACCGAGACAATTGTGAGATGGGCAAGGGCGCAAAATATCCCGATTACCAGCGATATTGAGCTGTTTTCACGCTTCGCAAAAGCACCGATTATTGGCATTACGGGCTCAAATGGCAAATCCACCGTGACTCAATTATTGGGCGATATGATTGCGCATTGCGGCGAAAATGTGGCAGTCGGGGGCAATATCGGCACGCCTGCGCTGGATTGTTTGAATGATTTGGTGGATTATTATGTGTTGGAATTGTCCAGTTATCAGCTGGATTATGTGCGCTCGCTCAATTTAGTGGCAGGCGTGGTGCTGAATGTAGCGCCCGATCATTTGGAGCGGTATGAAAATTTTGAGGCATATATTGCGTCAAAATTGAGCATTCATCAATATTGTCAAAACGTGGCAATTAATTTGGATGCCAAACATATTCCGCCATATAAAGCCGAAAATACGCATAATTTTGGCGTGGATATTCCGAAGCGCGAGCGCGATTTTGGCACGGTAACTTGTCACGGCACTTGTTTTTTGTTGAAAGGCGATGATGTGTTGATGAGTGTGGATGAAATGCAACTCATTGGCGATCACAACATTACCAATATTTTGGCAGCATTGGCGCTGGGCACGCAAATTGGGCTGAGCACCGAGCGGATGATTGAGTGCATTAAAGATTTTAAAGGGCTGGCGCATCGACTGGAATGGGTGGCGAAAATTGCGAACGTGGATTATTACAATGACTCCAAAGCGACGAATGTCACTGCCACTATTACTGCCTTAAAAGCGTTGGTGGACAAGCATCGGAGCATTGTTTTGATTGCGGGCGGAGTGGCTAAATCCGAGGATTATGCGCCGTTGCTGGCGTTTGTGGATACGTGCGTGGCGCATATTGTGCTCATCGGAAAGAGCGCGCAAATGTTGGGCGATGGCGTGCATAAAACGCAGGCGCATTATGCCGATTCAATGACGCACGCAGTTGAGTTGGCGAGCGGTTTGGTGGATTGCGGCGTGGTGTTGCTCTCGCCTGCTTGTGCAAGTTTTGATATGTTTGCTGATTTTAAAGCCCGCGGAGAGGCGTTTAAGCATCAAGTTTTGCAACAAATACCGCGAACAGAAATTTGAAGTTAAATCTTAAATCTCAATTTTTAAGTCTAAATTCAAGTTCTAAATCTAGCAGTTTCAAGACTGAATTCAAACACAAATTTCA
>CAZRUL010000070.1:0-3211 GCA_964603245.1 uncultured Piscirickettsiaceae bacterium | reverse complement strand
CGCACTCTAAAATCCGAGTGTTAACTCATTATTCGCCCAATTATTCGCTCGATGATTTGAGATAAAAATTCGCCAACGCCAAATCTTCTTTTGTGGTGATTTTAAAATTGCGTTTTCCCGTTGCCACAATTTTTGAAGTTAGTCCAATCCCCTCAATCGCACTTGCTTCATCCGTCATCACGGTGGCAGTTTTTTGTCCGTGTTTCAGTGCTTTTGTCAGCACGCCAAAGCGATACATTTGCGGAGTTTGCGCCTGCCACATTTGCGCGCGATCAATCGTAATCACTGTGCCAGATTGGGTTTTTTTTAACGTATCAATCACTGGCGTTGCCAAAAATCCCCCCACTGGATGATGCTCAAGCTCGGCGATGAGTTGAACCACCTCTGCGCTACGAATGCACGGCCGCACGCTGTCATGCACCAATATCCAATCATTTTTGCAAGCAAATGGCGTCAGTGCGACAAGCGCTGAAATCACCGAATGAAATCGCTTCTTGCCACCGATGGCGCGCGCGATGCGTTTTGGATGCGTGGCAAAAAGTGAGGCTTGAAAGTGCGCATCATTTGGCGCAGTGGAGACGACAAAGCCTTTAATTTGTTGAATTGTAAGCAAGGTTTTGAGGCTTTGATCGAGCACAGTCAGCCCATTGTCCAAGGTTAAATATTGTTTGGGAATGGCGGCATTCATCCGCACGCCAACGCCACCTGCGGGAATTATCAGATAATAATTAGGACGCGTCATAAATTTTGGGAAATGCAATAATTACGGATGGGATTCACTGATTTGATAGTAGCGTTCGTCGGCTTTAATCAGCCCAAAACGGTAGCGCGCCAACGATTCCAGCACTTCCATATCCGCCTCAGATTTGACTTTGAGCTCAATTGTCAGCGCTTGATTTTTGCTTTTTAGGCGTTGATTGGATTCGCTGGCCTGTTGGATGATGCGTTGTTTTTCGTGCAAAATCCACGGAAAACGATTGATGAAAAAACTTTGATAAACTAGGGTAGAAATAACCCACAATAAAATTAGGGTAATGGAGTATTGACGAAAAAACGCCAGCAGGCTGAGTAAAAAATCAAAAGCAGTGCGAAAAAAACGTTTGACGGTTGATTTTTGACGGGTGTTTTTGAACCAACTTAACAACGCCAAAATTAGCGTTGGTCAAGCTGTTGGCAATCTTCTTTGTCTTGAATAAACATCCAAATAGTGCCAGAAATAATATAAATCATTGAGCTAATCACGCCGATGGCAACGATATATTGAGCGGTGCCAGAAATGATATTTAAATACGACAATATAATCAAAGCAAGCGGCAAAACCAAAGTCAGTGCGAGTGTGCCGATGATTAAAATGTGCCCTGTTTTTGCGCTGTTATCATTCGTTAAATGGGTTAAATTCATCACGATTCCTGTGGTTGTTTGCTAAAAATTTGTTGGTATTATAACTTTATCAACAACTTTATCAGTCATTTTATTATCAATTTTGTCATCGGTTTT
Source organism: uncultured Piscirickettsiaceae bacterium (assembly GCA_964603245.1). GTDB lineage: Bacteria > Pseudomonadota > Gammaproteobacteria > PS1 > Pseudothioglobaceae > CAZRUL01. The sequence goes on along the minus strand of CAZRUL010000070.1, from coordinate 1,714 downwards.
TGACGCTTAAAATTAAACTTTAGGCGGGTTTTTGATCAGCCGTGTATTTGAGTGCAAATCGTGCCAAGCGAGATTATTTTTGTGCCACAATTGATAAAAAAATCCCGCACCAAATACAGTCAATGAAAGGGCTGCCAGCACAAAACGCCGCAAGGCTTGCGCGTGCGTAATGCTGCGTCCGTTGCGTTGCACTACTTGAAATTGCCAAGCTTTCATTCCCAAAGTTTGCCGACCTTTAGTCCACGAAATCGCAAAATATAAATACGTGGTGGGCAGGGTAATTGCGTAGAACAAAATCGGATTGCTGTGTGCTTGATTGTCAAACACTAGCGCAATCACCACGCCCATTATCAAAAAAACCAACGAAAAAACCAGCAAAATATCATACATAATCGCCCCCATTCTGCGTGCTAATGAGACATCGGACATTGCATATTTAGACATAAAAAATCCTCAAATATTAATGAGTTTTCAACCTCAAATCAGGCAAAAATAAACTCGGATTAACCGCGGTAGTATTGAGATAAACGCCCCAGTGCAAATGCGCACCCGTGGCACGTCCTGTTTGCCCAATTGAGCCGATAATCTCCCCGCGCTGCAGCATTTGCCCCTGTTTGACTTGAATCTGATTGAGGTGAATATAAGCGCTTATCAGCCCGCGTCCGTGGTCAATAAAAATCGTGTTGCCGTTAAAGAAAAAATCCCCCGTCAAAATCACCCTGCCAGCGCCAGCAGCCTTAATCGGAGTGCGGAGTTTGCCCGCAAAATCCAGCCCTGTGTGCGGTCGCCGTGGCTGTCCGTTGTAAAATCGTTTAAAACCAAAAGGACTGGTGATAACGCCATCAACGGGACGCACAAACCAGCCATCAGACAGTGCGTCCGCTGAGAAAAAATTCCGTGCTTTGGCAAGAATAGCGCGCTCTTTTAGCAGTCTGTCGGTGTGTTTTTGGTTGGGATTGAGGTATTTTTTTTGCTTGCCTTTGAGCGTAATGTGCTGACTTTGGTAGGTGTGATTTTTGACTTCAAAGGGAATTTTACGCGTCGTAAAACCTTGAATCACAATCTCCTTTTTGCCTGGTTTTGTCAGCAGCGGAATACCCGCCAAAGCCTGCCAATGTTGCCCCTCAATTTGTTGCAAACGCAGTTTAACATTGTAATAAAACCCCGTGGGATTGGGATGTGCAGTCTGAAAATCAAGCACTGCCACCCCGCCAGGAATTGCGTTATTTTGCAAAAGGATTTTTTTTTGGATCTGCAGGGGAATTTTCGGAGCGATTTGCGCCAAAATTAGGGTCGGCAAAAAGAACCACAAAAGGCTAATTTTTTTGAATGTCATTAACAGTTGATTGGATTTGCCCATCAAATAATCGGGTGGTGATTGAGTCGCCTATTTTAACGGAGACGCTGGCGGATAAAATCTGATTATTGGCAGTGGTGATGCTGTAGCCGCGCGCAAGTGTGCTGAGTGGCGAGAGGTGATTGAGTGCGATTACGCGAGTGTTTAAGTGATTTTTACGAGCTTCAATTTTGGCGTTTATTGCGCGCTTGAGCTGGGTTTTTAGCTGGGTTATTTGAGTTTGATGGCGTGCTAATTCGTGTTTGATTTGCTGAATTAAACGATATTTTGCCACGGTGGCGAGGGCTTGTTTTTGTGCAATATCTTGGGTGGGTGCGCGTTGTTTGAGTGCGCCCGATAAAGCGATTAGACTTTGTT
>CAZRUL010000069.1:1190-4636 GCA_964603245.1 uncultured Piscirickettsiaceae bacterium | reverse complement strand
GCCAAGAACGCTGCAAAGTTTAAATATTGAAAACACAACAGGCTTTGTTCAAAACCCGCAGTATTCAGCCGATTAAGATGGGTTTGTGCGTCTTCGGTGATTAAAATATTTTCCAATAATTGGCGTTTATTCGCAATTTCTAACGCGCTGTAGCCGTTTGCTCGCTTAAAGTTCAGATGAAGTTGGGTGGTGAGTTTTTCGCGCGCGCGGTTTTTGAAATGAATTTTCTCTGCAATCAGCAAAATCCCGCCTTTATTTAAGCCGCGGTGAATTTTGTTAATCAACCCATCTCTAAGTGCTGGCAGAATAAACTGCAAGGTGAGATTAAGCACCACGATAGATGCATTTTGTATCACGATGTCGTTAATATCGGCGCAGATGACTTGAAAATTAGCCACCTTGCCCGCTAAGTTTTGCTGGCATCGTGCGCTCATTTCAGGGGAATTGTCAATGGCGATAATTTGCGTGCCACAACAATCATCGTTTAAGCCCAAAGCCAGTGAAATCGCCCCCGTTGAAGCCCCTAGATCGTAATAGTTGCTATGATTTTGCCCATAAGTTTTAACCAACAGCGCGGTTATTTCTAGCAACGTTTGATACCCTGGCACTGAGCGTTTGACCATATCATCAAACACTGCCACGACTTGCTGATCAAAGGCAAAATTAACCAAATCGCCCGTTTGATCAAACAATTTATCACGCATTAAATGACTCTAAAAAGAATTCACTGACTAATATCCCCGTGTTGCCCACCTCAAAGCGTGAGCGTCTGCCCCAAATATTGCCCAGTTGAGTAATATAAATTGCCCCTCGGTGAATGTTTGGGTCACTAAATAGCCGCTCGCCCAAAGAGTTTGAGCCAATGTTTAACAGTGTTTCGGTGTCAATGGTGAGTGGAATCACCGAGCGGGCAAAGACTTGCGCTTGATGGTTGCCGATCAATAATACCTCGCGAATGATGGTGCGTGAATACTGCCCGAGTGCTGTAGTTTCGTGAAGGTGGGGGGATTGTTCGCACTGGTTTAGCACTTTAACGCTCAAATCGGGGGTTTTAAGTTTGAGTTTAGCGGTGAGTGAGCGCCTGTCGGTGAGCCAATGACGCAATGCTTTGGGGGGATGAGTGTCGCTGGCAGGTGTCCAAACGAGTGTTTGAGTGTCTAACATAACCCGTTATTTTACTTTGAGATGGGTGCTTCGCTGTTTAAAAAAAAGTGTGCGTATTTAAAACCGAGTGATGTTGCTTTAAAACCAAGTGATAACTAAACGCACGGCGTAATCATCAAACGTGCGGCGTTGTTTACGCATTTGCATATTGAGTTTTGTGTGGATCAATCCAACGTGCCATCAATTGGCGTTGAGATGCCTCGTCCAGCGTCAAACATTGCTCAGACAAATAGCCTGCTTGCTTAAGCAGGTAGCCATCGCGCACGATATTAGCAATTTTAAGGGTCGCCAGCCCTGTTTGTTGCGTGCCAAGAATCTCACCAGGCCCGCGCAGCTCTAAGTCTTTTTGTGCAATCACAAAACCATCCTGACTTTGGCGCAAAACTTCCAATCGCGCGCGTGCATTTTGGCTGAGCGGCGGCTGATACATCAAAATACACAAACTGTGTTGCATCCCTCGCCCGACGCGTCCCCTAAGTTGATGCAATTGTGCCAAGCCCAGCCGCTCTGCATTCTCAACCACCATCAGTGAAGCGTTAGGCACGTCCACGCCTACCTCAATCACCGTGGTAGCTACCAAAACCTGAATCTTTCCCTGCGTAAAGGCGTGCATAATTTGGGTTTTTTCGGTTTGATGCAGCCTGCCGTGGATTAAAACCACGCTTAACTCGGGCAAATGTTCCACTAAATATTGATGAGTTTGCTCAGCAGACTCCGCGCGCAAGGTTTCAGAGGCTTCAATCAACGTGCAAACCCAATACACTTGCTGATTGCTCGCGCAGATTTGTTTAATTTTCTCCACAACTTCAGTTTTACGCGCGGTATTTAGCACAATGGTTTGAATCGGCTGCCTCAGCGGGGGCAGTTCATCAATAATAGACAGGTCTAAATCCGCATACGCACTCATTGTTAGCGAACGCGGGATGGGAGTTGCGGTCATAATCAGCTGATGTGGTGTGTTGTGCGCCTTTTGACTCAATAACAAACGCTGATGCACCCCAAACTTGTGCTGTTCGTCAATAATCACCAAGCCGAGATTGGCAAACACCACCTTTGCTTGAAATAAAGCGTGCGTGCCAATCACAATATTCGCCTGACCTGAGGCAATGCGGGCGAGTTGTTGGGTTTGTTGCGCTTTGGTTTGCGCACCATTCAACGCAGCCAGCGTAATGTCCAGCGATTTAAGCTGTTGCGCGATACTTTTTAGGTGTTGTTCCGCTAATATTTGCGTGGGCGCCATCATTGCTACCTGAAAACCATTGCCTAAAGCCTCTAAACACGCAAAAATAGCCACAATGGTTTTGCCAGAGCCCACATCTCCTTGCAATAATCGCATCATTGGCGCGGGCGTTTGCATATCTTGCTTGATTTCTTCAATACAACGGCGCTGCGCTTTGGTTAAAGTAAAGCTGAGTTGCGCATTCAGTTGTTTATCCAGCGAATGATCTAACGTAAACACATTGCCCACGCGGGTTTTACGCCTTTGTTTGAGTTGCAGCAGCCCTAGTCGTTGCACGCATAACTCTTCCACAATCAAACGTTGCTGAGCGGGGTGGGTAAATTGCGCAATCTGGGCAATGTCTTGCGTGGTTTTGGGATGATGCAACACCTTAAGAGAAGCGGATAAGCCAAGCAGGGCGGGGTTTAGCGCAGTGAGATAATCAGTTAGCGGAGAATCCCGCGCCACTTCCAAAGACCGCGCAATCCAACGCTTAAGTTGCCCCTGACGCAGCCCATTGCCCAGCGGATAAACAGGGGTATGCGCCGCTTCTAGCAAACTGGATTGATTTTGAGAGATAAGACGATACTCGGGATGCAAAATCTCGGGCGCACCTTGCCGACTATGGACAATTTCCCCGAAACATTGGACGATTTCCCCTCGAATAAAGGCGTGTTTTTGATAAGCAGTGAAATGAAAAAACCGTAATACCAGCGTGTGTTGCCCATCCCCGAGCCGACACAGCAATTGCGGACGCTTGCCATACACTTGCTCCACCGATTCCACCTCAAGCTCAAACAACGCCTCAACGCCGAGAGCGCAATCTTTAAGAGAAGTGAAATGAGTTTTGTCTTGATAACGCGCGGGCAGGTGAAACAACAAATGCGCCAGCGTATAAATCCCCAGAGTTGCCAGTTTGTCGGCACTTTGTTGCCCTACGCCCTTGAGTGTGCGCACAGAGTCACACAGGGATTGCACTATTTGATTGGAATCATCACAAGGTTGATCGGAATTATCACAAGGTTGATTGGAATCATTGCAAAGTTAATAAGGATAATCACAA
>CAZRUL010000069.1:0-1090 GCA_964603245.1 uncultured Piscirickettsiaceae bacterium | reverse complement strand
TTGATTGGAATCATTGCAAAGTTAATAAGGATAATCACAAGGCTCAACCACCATCACCGCATCCATCTCCACCTTTGCCCCTTTCGGCAGGGCTGCTACCTCAACGGCGGCGCGAGCAGGGTAAGGCGGGGCAAAATACTTCGCCATTACTTCATTCACCATCGCAAAATCATTCATATCGGTGAGATAAACATTCAGTTTTACAATATCATCCAGCGTGCCTTTAGCAGCCATACACACCGCTGCTAGATTATTGATCACTTGATGGATTTGTTTGTCAATGCCTCCCTCAACCAGCGTCATTGTGTCTGCATCGAGTGGGATTTGACCCGATAAATACAGGGTAGAGCCGCCAGTAACACACACCGCTTGTGAATAAGTGCCAATGGCTTGTGGGGCTTTGTCGGTTGAAAGAACGCGTTTTTTCATTGAATGCTGAGAGTTTGAGGATGTTTGTTGTGTGGCGATTGAAAAACCCCCTTAACGCACGGAATGCAGTCTTAAAGGGGTTGTTTTATCCGATTAACGAGGATATCTTGAGGATGAATCGCGTGATTGTCGCCTCTCATCACTCCATTGCCGTCCATTATTTCGCCATTGCTGTCTTTGTTCGTCTCGCTCTGCCTTTGCTTTGTCTCGTTTTTCCTTGTCTGCCTTGGCTTTGGCTGCTTTCTCTGCCTTGGCTTTGTCTCGTTTTGCCTTGGCTTGGTCTGCTTTTATCTTGGCGAGTTTGGCATCTCTTTTTTTGTTAAAGTTTGCAATGGATTGATCGCGCCAATACTTATCAATGATGTCTCTTTCAAACTTTGCATCTGCTTTCTTTAGATCTTCAGCGGCTTTCTTGTCAGCGGCCTTCTTAGCCTTGGCGGCTTTCTTGTCAGCCTCCTCCTTAGCCTTCTCATCAGCGATCATTTTATCTAGTTTTGCGCGATCCTCCTCGCTTATAAAGGGGTTGCCTAATCTATTATCAAATTTAGCGTTTGCATTTAAACCCGCCAACATCGCTAAACTCAGCACAGCTACCATTAAGAGTGTTTTCATTTTGTATTATTTTCTGTTGTGAATCTCAAGTGCTACATTATAGTATGAA
>CAZRUL010000068.1:0-4555 GCA_964603245.1 uncultured Piscirickettsiaceae bacterium | reverse complement strand
TTGGAAAATTATTGAAGCGTTTGGAAAATTATTGAAGCGTTTGGAAAATTATTGAAGCGTTTGGAAAATTATTGATTCAATCTTTAAGGATTGAATCAATTTCACGCTAAACGCGCGTGTTTTTAAAAATATTTTTCTTTCTGTTAAAAGTTTTAAGCATTTCGCAGTGATTTTTCTTTTTTGTTAAAAATTCTGTATTTTTGCTAAAAGTTTGAAGCATCTCACAAAATCAAGCGTCCTGTCCTATTTTTCTTGAGGTTTATGCAAAATACCCCATACTTTTTGGTGAAAATTTATAAAACGCGCTTAATATTGAGTTAAAAATCCCCCAACGCGTGTTGTTGAAGCAATGATTTTAAGGCAGGCGTGTCATTAATTATATTCATTCCAAACCCGCGAATCCAGCGCATTGGCTCGTTGTTTGCTTTATAAATCCAATTTAATCCCGTCATTGTTTTTGCCATCAATTCATTGTCTAATCTGCGCGCCCTGGCGTATTTTCGCAACGCCAAAAAATCATCCAATGGTTTTGAACTGCTGTTTAAATGCTGAGATAATTCGCCAACGTCTGAGAAGCCTAAATTTACCCCCTGCCCCGCTAATGGGTGAATATTGTGTGCCGCGTCGCCAATCAATGCCAAATTTGGGCGCACGTATTCTTTGGCGCTGCGCTCAATTAAAGCAAAAGCTCGGGTCTCACTTGCGAGTTTAAACGCGCCAAATCGATATTCCACGCTCTCCGACAAACGGCGGGCAAATTCTGCGCGGGATAATTGCGTTAATTCGTCCGCCAGTGGATTTTGAGCCGACCAAACCACGGATGCGGTGGTGTCGTTCAAAGGCAATAAAGCGACGATGCTATCGGCTAAAAAACGCTGCCAAATGGTTTGATTGAAACTTTTTGTTGATTTAATCGTGCAAATAATGGCTTTTTGCTGATAATCTTTCGCGCTTGACTCAATCCCTGATAACGCTCGAATGCGCGACCTAGCACCATCGGCTGCGATTAACAAACGACAATTAATGGGCTGATTGTGGTTTAACGTTAATTGATGCCCGTTTGTAGTTTTTTGCAGATGTTTGAGTTTGGCTGGGATAAAATCAACGTTGGTTTTTTGCAGTGCAGCGAATAATGCCGATTGAATCGCATCATTTTCAATAATATGTCCCAAATGATTGGCGGGCGTATTTTGCGTGTCAAAGTTTAAATTTCCGTGCGAATTTTGATCCCAAACCCGTGTTTTTGTAAAAAGAGATTTGCGCGCAATCAAATCCCACGCGCCGATGGTTTTGAGGAGTTTTTCTGATTTTGGGGTGATTGCACTGACGCGCGTATGAAAAAAATCGTTGCTCAGCGTTGGATTTGGATTATTTGGCTCAATGATGGCAATGCGATAATTGCGAGGCGCAATGCTGAGCGCAAACGCCTGTCCAACCATTCCGCCGCCGCTGATGACGATATCATAATCCATCGCCGTCTCCTGCAATCGTCATCTCGCGTAATAACACGCTGCCGACTTTTAGCCCACGGCGCGGGTCAATATCGGTGCCGATGGCTTCAATATCGCGCAACATTTGTTTTAAATTGCCCGCAATCGTAAAACCCGAAACGGGGCGCTGGATTTTTCCATTTTCCACCCAAAACCCAATCGCACCGCGCGAATAATCCCCCGTGGTGGCATTCACGCCCTGCCCCATCAATTCGGTGATTACCAGCCCTTGATGCATATTTTTAATCATCGCATTCAAACCGCCAGCAAAATTTGAGCTCACCAAAGCATTGCTCACCCCGCCTGCGTTTGCGGTGGTTTTCAGCCCCAATTGATGCGCCGAATATTGTCCCATCACATAACTTTTCACGATGCCATTTTGGACAAAATATTGCTTCCTTTTGAGCGCGCCATCGCCATCAAACACGCGCGCGCCAATGGTTTTTTGCACGTGTGGATTTTCCAAGATATTCACCGTTTCAGGCAGCACAATTTGCCCGATACTGTTCGGTAAAAACGTGGATTGATTGTATTGTCGCGTCCCGCTAATCGCGCCTAATAATTGCGAAAACAGTCCGCCCGAGACGCTCGGGGTGAAAATCACGGGGCATTTTTGCGATGCCAGCGATTGTTGCCCTAATTTTTCCTGTGCTAATTTTGCCGCGCCTAATCCAACCTCAGCACTCGGGCGTAAATCCAGCGGGTCAATGGCGGTGGTATATTCGTAGGCGGTTTGTTGGTCCGCGCCAGATTTTGCAATCAGCGCACAACTCAGCGAATGACGGGTGGAATTTTGCGCGTCCAGCAGTCCGTGCGAATTTGCGTAAAGCGATTGCCCCTGAAAACTCGCCACCTCCGCGCCCTCGGAATTATCAATATTTTTTTGCTCCAGTGCTAGCGCCTCGCATTCGGTTGCCAATTCAATGCTATGTTGCGCCGATAAATCCCACGGATAATTTAGATCCAAATCCAGCGGCTCAAACGCCATCAAATCTTTTGGGGCTAGCCCATTAAACGGATCGTCTTCCATATATTGCGCAATCAAACACGCGGATTGAATGGTTTTGTCCAGCCCGCGCGGACTCAAATCTACACTGGAGGCGTGGCCTTTTTTCTGCCCGATATACACGCTGATTTCAAAACTTTTGTCTAGATGATATTGCAGCGTTTCCACTTTGCCCAGCCGCACTAGAGTGGAAATTCCCGAGTCCTCACTCAGCGCAATCTCATAATCGCTGACGGGGTATTTTTTGAGTAAATCAATCGCGAGTTGCGCGGTTTGTTCCAATGAAGGCATTAGTTTTCTCCCATAAAATTGAATGCAAAAAGGGCGGGGAAAATCATTCTCACATCAAGTGCAACAATGCTTTTAGCGGCATTGACAGCGCCACAACGCCCAGCAAAATAATCAAGCCGCCCGATATTTTTTGTGCCGCGCGGTTTTTAATGACGCGTGCAAGTTGAGTAGAAAAACCCGCCATCAGCAATAAACTCGGCAATGTGCCCACGCCAAACGCCAGCATAATCAGCCCGCCCTGCATTCCAGATCCCGACAGCATCGCAAAGCTCAGCGCCGCATACACCAGTCCGCACGGCATTCCGCCCCAAAAAATTCCCACCAAAAACGCCCGCCTGAGATTAGTAATCGGCAAAAATCGCTGGCTGATGGGTTGGATTTTGTGCCAAAGTTTGGCGCCGATTTTTTCCAAATGTTGAATCACGCGATACCACGAGCCAATATGCAGCCCCACTAAAACCATCAACACGCCCGAGGCAAAACGCAGCGTCATATCAAATGCGCTCATTTGTAAATTTGTGGCAACAAGTGCGCCAAAAAAACCAAACACCGAACCCAGCAGCGCATAACTTAATATTCGCCCGAGATTATAATTCAGATGATACAGCGCGACTTTTTTTGGATTTTGCACAATAGATTGCGGCAAGCCAGAAGTCAATAAACCCACCACGCCGCCACACATTCCCAAACAATGCACGCCACCAAACAGCCCCATCAAATAAGCACTCAGCAAACCGTCCATTATGAATTATGCGCGCTCATTTTCGCGGGTCACTTCCAACAAATGCAGGCGTTTTGAATCGGTTTTGAGCACTTTAAAATGAAACCCCTGAATACTAATCTCGCTCATTTGTGACGGCAAATACGTAAATTTGGCAATCACCAAACCCGCAATTGTGTCGCTGTTGTGTGCGCTGAGTTGCACCTCAAAAAACGCATTAAATTCTTCCAGCGGAGTCAGCGCCCTGAGCAAATATCGCCCTTCGCCAAAATCAATAATATTGTCCTCTTCCAAATCGGACTCGTCCTCAATCTCGCCCACGATTTGCTCGAGCACATCCTCCAGCGTGATGAGTCCCGCGATTTCACCGTATTCGTCCATCACCACCGCAATGTGCGATTTTTTTTGTTGAAATTCCTGCAACAACGTGTCCAGCGTTTTACTTTCTGGCACCAAAATGGCAGTGCGCAAATATTCCTGATAATGAAACGCTTCTTTGTTGCCGCGCGCCAAATATCCGAGCAAATCCTTGGCTAAAATAATTCCCTGCACTTTGTCTTTGTGGCTGGTCAAAACGGGAAAACGGGAGTGCGGAGAATTTGTAATCACTGCCAAAAAATCCTCCACGGAAGCATCGTGTTGAATCAACACCATTTTGGATTTTGGCACCATCACATCGCGCACTACTAGATTTTCCGCTTGAATAGCGCCGTCAATAATCGAGCGACTGAATGAATTAATCAAGTGATTTTCCTCAGCAATATCTAGGGCGCGTATCAATTGCTCCTTAGGATTTGAGGGGGGATAAAATATTTTTTTAAGTCGCTGAAAAAAAGCAAGCGATGGCAAGACAGGTTTTTGCACTAAATTTTTAATACAAATAAAACGCGCATTCTACCAACAAAAAAATGCTTTTGCCACCGAGCGGATTTTGTGCTCAAAAGCGCAGAAGATAAAAAAACAGAAAACAGAAAACAGAAAACAAATGCGGATTTTTCAAATTGGATTTTGACAGCATCAATTTACACGGATTTTTTTGAACTTAAA
>CAZRUL010000067.1:0-4735 GCA_964603245.1 uncultured Piscirickettsiaceae bacterium | reverse complement strand
AATTTGCTAACCAGAGACAGCGCAAAGGCTTGATGCCTTTGCTTATCGGAAGGGTAAAAAAATGCCCGCGAACTATTAAAAGTTAGCGAGCAAAAGATGGGGTTAATACATCCGTTTGCGATGGATGGAGTTTTGCATCATTTCTTTGTAGGTGCGTTTAACGGCGGCGGCTTTTTTGCGCTTTTTGACCCAAGTCGGCTTTTCAAAGAAATCTTTTTTTCTAACATCAGGAATCACCCCTGCGCGATCACAAGCACGACGAAAACGGCGTAGGGCAATGTCAAAAGGTTCGTTTTCTTTTACTTTAATAGAGGGCATAGGGTTCCTTTATGAATCGTCTTTTGAATGAGAGGCATCGCGATTGGCAAAATCCACCAACTGAATGATTGCCATCGGTGCTTTATCGCCCGAGCGAAAGCCTGCTTTGAGAATGCGGGTATAACCGCCAGCACGCGCTTTGTAAAACGGCGCTAATTCGGTGAATAATTTAGCCACCATTCCCGCATCGCGCAATTTTGCAAAGGCAAACCGACGATTGGCGACGCTGTCGGACTTAGCGCGCGTAATCAAAGGCTCAACCACGCGTCTCAATTCTTTGGCTTTGGGCAGGGTGGTTTTGATGGTTTCGTGTAAGAATAACGAATTCGCCATATTTTTAAACATCGCTTTGCGGTGGGAGGCGTTGCGATTAAGCTGTCTGCCTGACTGTCTGTGTCTCATATTTTTTGTCCTTATTCGCTCATTAAATCCACGGGCGGCCAGTTGTCAATGCGTGTGCCTAACGCCAGCCCTTTGTCGGTTAACACGATTCTAATTTCATTCAATGACTTGCGACCTAAATTCGGCGTTCTGAGCAAGTCTTGTTCGGTTTTTTGAATCAAGTCGCCAATATAATAAATTTGCTCTGCTTTCAAACAATTAGCCGAGCGCACGGTGAGTTCTAATTCATCCACGGCGGCTAACAATAGGGGATCAAAATCCTCCGACACAGGCACGGATTCTTCTTCTTCCACCAATTCTAATTCTACAAAGGAGGAAAGCTGATCGCGAATGATGTTGGCTGCGGATCGGATTGCCCCTTCTGCATCAATGGAGCCGTTGGTTTCAATTTCAATATTCAGTTTGTCCAGCGTCGTGCCGTGATCAATATGCGAGGCATCCACGGTAAAACTGACTTTCTTAATCGGCGAAAAACTTGCGTCCAGTTGCATTCCGCCAATCGTTGAAGCGTCGGCATTTCTAGCAGCCGAGGTATGATAGCCCGTGCCTTCATCAATCTTTAGAGTCATATGTATTTTGCCGTCCGCATTGATCGTCGCAATCACTTGATCAGGATTAAAAGCGGTGACATCTATGCTGTTAGCTTGAATGTCTTTGACGGTAATTTGGCAGGGGCCTTGCTTGTCAATGACGAGGGTTGCGGTGGTTTTAGTGTTCAACGACAGCGAGGCTTCTTTGAGATTGAGCAAAATATCTAGCACATCTTCTTGCACGCCTTCAATCGTTGAGAATTCGTGCATCACGCCCTCAATCGCCACCTCGGTAACTGCCGCACCCGTCATAGCCGACAACAACATTCTGCGTAGCGCATTGCCTAACGTGTGACCGAAGCCTTGCTCTAATGGCTCAAGCACAACTCTGTATTGGTTTTCTGCAATTTTGACAGAATTCACTAATTTTGGTTTGACAAAATTCTTCGCGCTATCTTGCATAACTCGCTCCTCGCTCATAGGTTCTGGTGCTTATTTGGAATACAATTCAACAATCAAATGTTCTTGAATGTCTGATGGAAGATCAGTCCGAACAGGGATATTTTTGAATATGCCTTTCAGTGCTTTGTTATCCACATCAACCCAATCAGGACGACCCGATTGATCGGCCAACTCAATGGCTAGTTGAATGCGGCTTTGTTGCTTAGATTTCTCTCGAATGGCAATTTCGCTGGCACCACTGACTTGATAAGAGGGGATATTTACCACAGAGCCATTGACTAAAATGGCTTTATGCGAGACTAATTGTCTTGCCTCGGCGCGCGTAGAAGCAAATCCCATACGATAAACGACATTGTCCAATCGGCATTCTAAGAGTGCTAATAAATGCTCACCTGTAGAGCCTTTTTTGGCGCTGGCTTTTTTATAATAAAGATGGAATTGCTTTTCCAGCACCCCGTAAATGCGTTTCACTTTTTGCTTTTCACGTAATTGAACACCGTATTCTGTGCTTTTCTGACGACGTGCTGTCGCACCGTGCATTCCAGGCAATTGAGAAATCTTACATTTGGAATCTAGTGATCTAATGCTACTTTTTAATAATAAATCAACGCCTTCACGACGCGCTAACTTACAAGTAGATCCTGTATATCTGGCCATATTTTATCCTTATACTCTGCGTTTTTTAGAAGGACGACATCCATTATGAGGAATGGGGGTGACGTCCGTAATTGACTGAATTTTTAAACCGCGAGCGTTTAAACCGCGAATAGCAGAATCTCTGCCAGGTCCAGGTCCTTTGACTCTTACGTCAAGATTTTTCATCCCAAAAGTAAGCGCTTTATCGCCACAATTGCCAGCCGCTACTTGGGCTGCAAACGGCGTGGATTTTCTAGAGCCTCTAAAGCCCGATCCGCCAGCAGTTGACCAACAAACCGCATTGCCGTGACGATCGGTAATCATCACGATGGTGTTATTGAACGAGGCATAAATATGAGCAATGCCATCAACAATTACTTTTTTTACTTTCTTCTTAGGGTTTTTTGTATTAGTAGCCATTATTTTTTATACTTATTTAATTAAGCGACGAGGACCTTTGCGCGTTCTTGCATTGGTTTTGGTTCTTTGACCGCGTAAAGGCAATGATTTTCTATGACGAATGCCGCGATAACAACCCAAATCTTTTAGGCGTTTAATGTTCATTGAGATCTCGCGCCGAAGATTGCCTTCCACTTCAAATTTCTCTACCATTCCGCGGATGGATTCCAGTTGAGCCTCGGTTAAATTCGCAACCTTAGTAGTGGTGTCTAATTTCAACTCTGCGCAAATTTGTTGTGCTCTGGTTTGACCGATGCCAAAAATTGATTGTAAACCAATTACAACGTGCTTCTGTGTTGGTATATTGATTCCTGCTATACGTGCCATAATTTACCTTTTTGTATTCTGATAGTCATCACAAAAGCGCGTGATTATACCTAGTATTCTTTTTAATATGTGTTAATTAGCCTTGTCTTTGTTTGTGCTTTGGCTCTTTACAAATCACCCGCACAACGCCATGACGCTTGATAATTTTACAATGATTACAAATCTTTTTAACCGATGCTCTGACTTTCATAATAACTACCTTGTTTAAGTTAAATTCGCTTTTTTCATTAATGATTCGTATTGATTAGACATCAAATGCGATTGTATTTGCGCAATAAAATCTATCACCACCACCACGATAATCAATAAACTGGTGCCGCCAAAATAGAAAGGCACATTCCAATATAAAATCAAAAACTCTGGCAACAAACACACCGCGGTAATATAAATAGCACCTGAGGCGGTTAAACGCGACATCACCGAATCAATATAATTTGCTGAATGTTGCCCTGGGCGAATCCCTGGAATAAAACCACCAGACTTTCGCAGATTGTCCGCCGTATCCTTTGAATCAAAAGTAAGTGCGGTATAAAAGAAAGTAAAAAATACAATCGCCAGCCCATAAAACAAAACATACAAAGGCTGTCCAGGCGACAAACTCGCCGCTACATTAGACAGCCAAGACAAACCCTCACTTTGTGAAAGCCAGCCGCCCAAAGTCGCAGGAAATAAAATAATACTAGAGGCAAAAATCGGAGGAATCACGCCAGCCATATTGATTTTTAAAGGCAAATATGAACTTTGACCCCCTACCATTCTGCGCCCTTGCTGACGTTTGGCATAATTCACTGTAATTCGGCGTTGCCCGCGCTCTACAAATACCACGAAGGCAGTCACCAGTAGCGTCATAGTCAACATTAGCACCACCAAAATAACCGTTAATTCTCCTGTGCTGACCAAAGACAAAGTGGATCCCAAAGCTGAAGGCAGACCAGAAACAATGCCTGCAAAAATAATCATAGAGATGCCATTGCCGATGCCTTTTTCGGTAATTTGCTCGCCCAACCACATTAAAAACAAGGTGCCAGTCGTCAGCGTTACAACCGTTACCAGACTAAACACAAACCCCGTTTGGGTAACCAACGCCACACCGCCTGCGCTTTGGGATTGGAGTGCAATTGAAATACCATAAGATTGAAACACGGCCAAGACAACAGTGCCCATACGGGTGTATTGCGTGATTTTACGTTTGCCAGTCTCGCCTTCTTTTTTAAGTTGCGCCAAACTTGGCACCACTGAAGTCATCAGCTGAATAATGATAGACGCTGAAATATAAGGCATAATGCCCAAGGTAAAAATGGACAATCTTTCTAACGCACCCCCTGAAAACATATTAAACATGTCCAGAATCGTGCCTCTTTGATCTTGCACCAACGAAGCCAAAGCCGCAGAAGAAATGAACGGAATGGTAATATGTGTGCCTAATCTGAAAACAATCAACGCACCCAATAAAAATAAGATGCGTTTTGACAAATCCTCAGAAAAACCCAAAACTTGACTCATTTCACGCAGCCTTTCATCGCTTCAATTGCTGTCCGTGCGCCTTTAGTGGCTTTAATTCCGATCAACTCAACCGAACGCGTAATCTCACCCGAGAGAAT
>CAZRUL010000066.1:0-4804 GCA_964603245.1 uncultured Piscirickettsiaceae bacterium | reverse complement strand
TGCAAATTTGGAATTTGTCTGATAATTTGAATTTTTTTGCTGATATTTTTTGCGGTTCTTTTTTGAAATTTCTTGCGGTTTGTTGGCGATTTTTTTTACAATTTATTGGGTTTTTTTTTGGATTTTGTTGGGTAAAAAATTGCGCACAACTCAACAATAATTCAGCAACAAACTAACGACAATCGGGCGCATTCACAGGACAAATTGCGGAATCAGTCGCGGGGTAAATTTCAGCCAAATACCGCGTCATTTTGTCCAACGAAATTTGCCCTGGCGCACTCGGCGACTCATTCACATAAGCAAAGGTGAGCCGTGAGCCATACGCTGGAAATGACAGTCGAGTGAGCAGCCCTAAATCCCCCATTCCGATCACAATCAATTGAGTGTTTGGATGATTGATGAGCAGTTGAGTGAGCACTATCAAATCGTTTGGCTGATTGATTTTGCAGGCGATTTTCACCACATCAGCGCCGATATTTTTGGCTTTGGCGATTGTTTGGCTTAATTTCTCAAGGCTCGGCGTTTGTGCAAAATTATGATGCGAGGCAATAAATTGCACGCCTAGTTTGTGTGCTTGTGCGATTAATTGAACAAACTGAGGAGCGCATTCACCTGTCTCGAGCGCGTGCATTTCCACATCAATTGCGCTGGCAAATGGCAAACATTCCGCCATCAAATGCACTCTTTCCAGATCGCTGTAGCGCCATTGTCCGCCCTCGAACTGGCTGCGAATGGTTAAAATAGTGGGCATCTGCGCACGCTTAAAAATCGCCAACTCACTCGCCACACTGTTTGCTGAGCACTCGCCCTCAAACAAATCCACCCGCAATTCGGCGATGTCTAGTTGTGGTTTGAAACGAGTGATTTGCGCGACTGAATTTTTATCTTTAAAACTCGCTGCCACCACGGGACGATTGAGCGCGAATATTGTTTGAATGTCCATCAAATCGGATTAATTCAGGGTTTTTTTCAAATCATCCAACGACACACTTTGCACGGTTTGCTCATCGGTAAATACGGGCTTCATATTTGTGTGTGTGCCACGTGCCTGCTCAATTTCCACCTGCCGAACGCTGACAATATCCAAACAATCGGTGATCATTTTTTGCGTCTCAAGACTCAGCGGATGGCGCAATCCTGGTTTGGTCATCGTGTCTTTTGCCACCGCGATTAACGTCTGGCGCATCGCACTCAGCAGGCGAATTTCAAACTCTGAATTGGTTGGATTAGTTTGGCTCATAATTTTTAAGGGGTTGAAGTTGAGTTAAATATTGGGCGCGGCGCATGCGGTCAAACGTCGCTCTGCGCCCTTTCATCATAGATAATTTTGCGCTCGGCTGCCAGTTTTTATCCACTATCTGCGCCACTAAATCAGGACGATTGCAAATCAAAACCATATCGCAACCGCTCTCCAGCGCCACTTGCACGCGCTGCTCAATGTCGGCAATAAACAACGCGCCCTGCATTGACAAATCATCGCTAAACACCACGCCATCAAAACCTAATTGGGTGCGCAAAATGGTTTTCAGCCACACGCTAGAAAAACCCGCAGGACGCGAATTCACTTGCGGATAAATAATGTGCGCGGGCATCACAGCGTCCAAACCCTGTCCGATTAAACCCTGAAACACCGACATATCGCGTTCAATCTCAGCACGCGGACGCTCGTCAATCGGCAAATCTAGATGCGAGTCCGCCACCACAAAACCGTGCCCAGGAAAATGCTTGCCCACGCAACGCATTCCCGAGGCGTGCATTCCTTCAATCAGTGCGCCAGCGAGTTTAATCACCACCTCAGGATTTGCGTGAAATGCCCGATTGCCAATCACCGCCGAGCGATCGTATGCCAAATCCAACACGGGCGCAAATGAAAAATCCACGCCAATCTCCAACAATTCACCTGCCAATATTCCGCCGCAAGCTGTCGCTGCCGTGAGTGCTTTGGCGGGGTCATTTTCATACAATTCGCCGATCAAAGCCATCGCTGGCAACTGCGTAAATCCCTGCCTAAAACGCTGAACTCTGCCGCCTTCGTGATCAACCGCAATCAATAAATCTGGGTTAATTTGGCGAATAGTGCCGATTAAATCTTGAATTTGAGCGCGCGATTGATAATTTCGCGTGAATAAAATCACCCCGCCGATGGTGGGTTTTGCCAGTTGTGCAGCCTCGGTTTGAGTCAGCGACAAGCCAGCGACATCCATCATAATTGGGCCTAAATTGGGGTGTGACATCATTGAAAAACGGTTAGCGAATGTAGGGTTTGATTTTATACACCAGCCACAAAATAGGCAGTCCAATCAGCATCGTGATCACAAAAAACGTCTCGTAGCCAAATTGCTCAATCAACGTGCCCGAATAACCCCCAAACACTTTGGGCAATAACGTCATCAATGAAGAAAAAATCGCATATTGCACCGCGGTAAATTGAATGTTCGTCAGATTAGATAAAAACGCAATAAACGCCGCACTCGCCAATCCCGCGGAGAGATTGTCCATCGCAATGGTAATGTAGAGCCAAGTCAAATCGTGCCCCGCGGACGCCAACGCAACAAACAATAAATTGGTCAATGCCGACAACACCGCACCCAATAACAACACCCGAAACACGCCCACGCGTAGCGCCATCAAACCGCCTAAAAATCCGCCCGCAATCGTTGCTATCAGCCCAAATACTTTAGACACGGTGGCAATTTCTACCTTTGTAAAACCCATATCTTGATAAAAAATATTCGCCACCACGCCCAACACAATATCACTGATTCGATACAAACCCACCACTGCCAGTAGCAACATTGCAGCCGACCATCCGTAGCGATTAAAAAAATCTCGCACTGGCGCAATGTAGGTTTCCTCAATCATTTTGCGCTGCACAATTCGCAATGCCACCAGCCCCAGAGCTGTTGCATATCCGCCGAGTAATGCCAATCCCAGTCGCAACACATCCACCAAAAACGTCGCCAAAAACGCACGACCCAGCAATTCGCTCAGCCACATTTGAACCACATTTGCAATTTCTGACGTCCAAACAAACACGCCCACAAACGCACTGACCACAAACGCAAACAACAAAAAGAAGCGCACATAGCCTTTTAAATCGTAATGCTCGGGTGCTTGTTTCAAATCTGGCTCTTTCATCAGCAACGTCGTCGCCACGCCCACGCCCATCACCATTGCCATCACTAAATAAGTATCCGCCCACGCCTGATAATTGTAGGATTCCAGCGTTGAGCCAAAATAAGCCGCCAAAAACAAACTGCCCGCCCCCGCCACCAACATTCCAATCCGATAGCCCATCACG
Source organism: uncultured Piscirickettsiaceae bacterium (assembly GCA_964603245.1). Taxonomy (GTDB): domain Bacteria; phylum Pseudomonadota; class Gammaproteobacteria; order PS1; family Pseudothioglobaceae; genus CAZRUL01. The sequence goes on along the minus strand of CAZRUL010000066.1, from coordinate 1,503 downwards.
TAAGCCGCCGACAAAATAGATTGCATATTGACAGGGGAGGACTCAATCCGATAGGCATCAATCACAATATCCTGCGTCGCCGAGGAAAATCCCAACAACACCGCCCCATACGCCAACATCCGCAAATCTAGCACGTGTTCGCGCGGATCAACTGACGCCATCAGCAAAATTGAGGCAATAATCGCCAGCTGTGACACCAGCAACCACGCCCTTCTGCGCCCCAAAATGCGAGTTAATATCGGCAACCGAAGCCGATCCACCAGCGGCGCCCAAACAAATTTAAACGAATATCCCAGCGCTGCCCACGAAAAATACGTAATCATTGATTTTTCCAAGCCTGCCTCGTTCAGCCACAACGCCAACGTAGAAAAAATCAGCAATAATGGCACGCCCGCAGAAAATCCCAACAACACCATCACCAATAGGCGAATTTCCAAAAAAACACTCATCCGATGCAACATCAATTTTGACTCCAATCCAGCCCATCAAACCGCCAGCCGTTGAGTGCGCCGCGCTGATTGTGCTCATCTAAATCTCCCTCAAAACCACTGCTCACGTGTCCCACCTGAGTAAATCCGTGCGTCAACAAACACCGTCCCGCATCCGCGGAGCGAATCCCACTGCGACAAATCAACATCAGTGGCACTTGCGCGATTTGAGTTTTGATTTTAATTTGAGTTTGCGCTCCCATTTGTTGCTCAATCGCCACCTCAACTCGTTCAATAAACACTTGAGGATTTGCCTGCCACTCGGGCACGTCCAGCCACGGAACCAAAACACTGCCAAGCGGATGCCCCACAAATTGATACTCTGCCGCACTGCGCACGTCAATCAATATTGCATTCGGGGTGTCGTGCAAATATTTTGCGGCGACTTGAGGGAGATAGGATTTTAACGAAGACATTTGAGAATACATTAACAAAGAGATTTGGGCATAAATTTAGGAATAAATTCGGGAATAGCGTTGGGAATTATAGCCACATATTCGCCCATTCCCACCCATTCAAACAACGCCATTACGTCCGCATTGCGCATCCGAATACAGCCGTGAGAATTCGGCGCACCCTCCAGCCCCCCATCCGCCGTGCCGTGAATGTAAATATAGCGTGCCCTCGTGTTTTGATTGCCCTCGTCCAGTCCTTCCAGCCACAAAATCCGACTCAAAATCCAATCGCGCTCGAGAAATTGCCTGCCCAATTCTGGCGTATAAATCTCACCCGTTGCCACTCTGCCCACCAAAACCGCGCCCAACGGCAACCCCGCACCGATTGCCGCGCAAATCCTAAAATTCCCACTCGGAGTGCAATGCGACCCCTCAAGATTTCCGATGCCATTCTTTGCGCTGCTGATATTAAAAGTCTGTTGCAACACGCCGCGCCGAAAAAATCCCAACGTTTGCGCGCAAATGTCAATCTGAATCACCTGCCCGCCTCGTCTCTCTCTAAATGCTTGCCACTCGCCTGCCCAGATTTCACAAACAACACAATCGCCTCCACGTGTTGC
>CAZRUL010000065.1:0-5441 GCA_964603245.1 uncultured Piscirickettsiaceae bacterium | reverse complement strand
CCGAGTGCGCGGGCTTTATCGAGTTGCGGGGTGATTGTGGCAATCGGTTGCTGGGTTCTGGCGTGAAATAAATCCGCCTCAAAGCCATTTTTAAGCCGCAATGCATTCAGCATAAACTCAAACCCTATGTTTTCTACCTTTGTAGTGCTTGGCACTGCTTTTTTTGTGCGATTTTTTATCTCAAACCCTATGTTTTCTACCTTCGTAATGCTTGGCACTGCTTTTTGCGCGTGATTTTTTGCCTCAAACGCTATGTTTTCTACTTTTGTAGTGCTTGGCACTGCTTTTTGTGTGTGATTTTTTGCCTCAAACGCTGGGTTTTCCACCTGCTGCGCGTGGATTTTGGGCGAATGTGTTTGAGGTTGGAAAAAATCCAGATAATCCTTGGGGGATTTTGGCTTAAGCGTGCGCACAACGGAGAAATGATGCGCCGAATCCAGACGCGTTAGCTTGCCGTGTGCGCCCGCGCCGATGCCAATATAGTCGCCGAACTGCCAATAATTGAGATTATGCACCGAAGGCACGCCGAAAGCCGAGACTTCATAGCGCGGAAAGCCGTGTTGCGCCAACAGTGCGACGCCCGCATTGCCCATTTGCCAGATGCGTTCATCGTTTGGCAGGGTCGGCGGGTGTTTGGCGAACAAAGTATTGGGCTCAATCGTGAGTTGATACAGGGAAATGTGGCTCGGAGTGAGCGCGAATGCCTGCTGCAGGTCGGCGAGAGCCTGGGCTTGGGTTTGCGCCGACAATCCATACATTAAATCGATGTTTATTTGTTTAAAACCGAGTTTTTTAGCAGTTTTACACGCCTTAATTGCCTCGTTTGCGCTGTGAATTCGACCGAGGGCGCGCAGGTGTGTGTCGGAAAAGGACTGCACGCCGATGGACAGGCGGTTAATGCCTGCGGATTTGAAGGCCGCGAACTTGTCCGCCTCAAAAGTCGCGGGGTTGCTCTCTAATGTGATTTCAATATTGTCAGGCAGCGTGAGTTTTGCGCGGATTTCTGTTAATAAATGTTGCAACGCTTTGGGGCTCATCAGGCTGGGCGTGCCGCCGCCGATAAAAATGGCTTGGATGGTGCGCCCTTGGACGTGGTGCAAATCATTTTCTAGGTCGCGCAGCACGGCGTTGATGTAGTTGGTGTCGGCATCCGTCCCTGTTTGCTCTGGACTTATCGCGTGCGAGTTGAAATCACAATACGGACACTTTTTAACGCACCACGGATAATGAATATAGAGGGTGAGCGGGGGCAGTTGCGCGCAGGAATGGTGCAAACTAATCTGCCTTGAGCTTGGAGAATAATGCATTTAAGGCGCGTCCGCGGTGGGAGAGCTGATTTTTGTCCTCGGGCGTGAGTTCGGCGGAGGTTTTTTGATGGGTTGGCAGGTAAAAAATAGAATCGTAGCCAAAGCCGCCTTCTCCTGCTGGATGGCGCGCGATTGTCCCCTCCCATCCGCGTTGGATAATGATTGGGGTGGGGTCGTTTGCACGTTGCATTAGCACAATGGCACACCAGAAACGCGCGGATCTTTGTCCGTCTGGGATGTTTTCCATTGCTTGCAGGAGTTTTTTGGTGTTGGCTGTGTCGTCTCCGTGCGCCCCACCGTAGCGTGCGGAATAAATACCTGGTGCGCCACCGAGTGCGTCCACCACAATGCCTGAGTCGTCAGCGATGGCGGGCAAGCCTGAAGATTTTGCGGCGTTGCGGGCTTTGATGAGGGCATTTTCCACAAAACTTAAGCCCGTTTCTGGCACTTCAACGACCCCTGCTTCGCTTTGGGAGATTACGTGGTAGTGCGCGCGCAACATTGCATTGAATTCTTTGGTTTTGCCTGGGTTATTGGTGGCGAGGATGAGGCTTTGCATTTGAGGTTTGCGGGCTAAAAAAGAGGGGATTTTAATCCAGCGAACGCGTTTGGGATGATTATTTAACAGGATTTGAATGGGTATAATCAGCGCGACAAATAAATGGCGCATACATATAAGTAAGTCATTAAAAAATTATTTAACAACGGGGAAAGCAATGACACAAGATGAAATGAAACAAGCGGTGGCGGTGGCGGCGTTGGATTATGTGGTGAAAGGGACGATTATCGGGGTGGGCACGGGCTCTACGGCGAATTGTTTTATTGACGCATTGGCTGGAATGAAGGACGAGATTAAGGGTTGTGTGGCGAGTTCGGTGGCGACAGCAGATCGTTTGATGAGCCACGGGATTAAAGTGTTTGATTTGAATGCGGTGGATGAGATTTCGGTTTATATTGACGGCGCGGATGAGTCGGATGCGGGATTAAATCTGATCAAAGGCGGTGGTGGCGCGCTGACTCGGGAGAAAATCGTGGCAGCAGTGGCGCGTCAATTCGTGTGCATTGCCGATGAATCTAAATTGGTTGGCGTGATGGGTGCGTTTGCGTTGCCTGTGGAGGTGATTCCGATGGCGGTGAATTATGTCAAAGGACAGATTAGCCAAACTATTGGCGGCGTGGCGAATATTCGCGAGGGATTTGTGACGGACAATGGGAATTTGATTTTAGATGTGGTGGGGCTTGAGATTACCGAGCCGAAACAAACCGAGACGGCGCTGAATAATATCGTGGGGGTGGTGACGAATGGGCTGTTTGCAAATCGGGGCGCGGATGTTTTGTTGTTAGGCACACCAGATCGGGTTAAAACACTCACGGCGTAGCGCAAATATTGACAAAACGCACCGAGGGCTAGGGTTAATCTGCTAAAAACGGGAGGTTATTCTGCTGAGAATGGGTGCGTTTAGCGGTGGATTTTGGCTTAAAACCCCCAGCCTGCTTCTTTTTGATACAAATCTACCATTTTTTGAATGGTTTTAATGCGAGTGTGCAGCACGTCCCGCATATCTTGGTTTTGCGCAATCGATTGGGCGTGTTCGTAATGCCCGATGGCTTTGATGAATTCGCCCTGCGCAATCATACTGTTGCCGTTTTCGATTTGAGCGCGGACAAAATCCTTTTTTTGAACATACAATTGCGACAATAATTGATACAAAGCGACGCTCACTGTGCGTCCTCGGGCAAATTGTTTCAGCAATGCGATGCCGAGTTTGGGTTTTTGGTGTTGAAAATACGTTTGCGCGGCGTAATACACGCTCGCCTCGTCCTCGTGCAACAAACTGTTTTGCGCAAAATAATCCTGCGCCTGCTTGAGGTTGCCGAGTTTGGAGGCAATTCGCCCTGCTAAGATATAACTCGGCTTGTCGGTGTTGAGCGCGAGTAATTTATCGGCAAATGCTTGGGCGGATTTGTATTTTTGTGCCTCAAATGCTTGATAGGCGCGGGCATAAAGTTGCGCTGCTGGGGTTTTTTCTAGCCTGATGTTGTCGTGATGCTGCGCATAAATTCTGATTTTGGCGCTGATGTATTCAAAAGAATTGGGCAAATAGTCACCCGACATTCGATGCGTGCGCTGGAGGCTGTCGGCGACCCGATTAATGCTCAGCGGATGGGTGCGCAAAAACTCTTTGGCGTTGGGATCGTCTTTTAATCTGTCAAAGAAATGCGCCATTCCTTTGGGATCAAACCCCGAACGCGCCAAAATCTTCATTCCCAGCCTATCCGCCTCCCATTCGTGCTCTCGGGTGAAGTCAATGCTTTTTTGGGCAACGCTTGCCACCGTGGATAAAGACACTGCTTGCGCTATTTCGGAGTCTTTAATCAACGTTGAGCTGAGCATTCCGAGTGCCATTAAATAAGGATTGTATTTGTTTTTGTGTTCGGAGCGCACCAGATGATTTTGCGTGACGTGGGTAATCTCGTGTGCCAAAACGCCAGCCAATTCTGCTTCAGTATCGGAGGCGGCCAACAATCCCGTGTATACATTTATGTAGCCATAATATCCCGCAAATGCATTTAAAGTGGTGTTATTGAGCATTAAAAACCCAAAATGCTTTTCAGAGTTTGCACTCAAAGCCACCAAGTCTGCGCCCAATCTTTTGAGGTAGGTTTGCATTTCAATGTCGTTCAACACCCAGCCCGATTGCCAAATGGCGCGCAACATTTGATAGCCAAGTTTGCGCTCAGCAATCGATTCAATCGAGCGCGTTTGAGGGATATTTAGCGCGAATACTGCCGAAGAAAAATTCGGAATCACAGAAACAACGGGCGACACCAGCCCAGACAATACAAATAGTAGGACAAACTTTTTCATACATTCACAACATCAAAATAATCAAAACGAGGGAATGATAGCGAATTATTCGGCGGTTTGACTATCAAATAAAAATTGATTAGAATGCATCAGAATTTGGTAATACACTAAATCCATTACTAAATTTCTCAAAACTCACTCTTAACTTTACAAGGATATTCAATGGCTGACCAAACTTTAGACACCTCTGGCTTAAACTGCCCTCTTCCCATTTTAAAAACCAAAAAAGCACTGAACAAAATGACCACTGGACAAATTTTGGAAGTCATTTCAACCGATTCTGGCTCTGTCAAAGACATTGAAGCATTTTGCAATCAGACAGGCAACAAACTCATTTCTAACGTGGCAGATGGCGGAAAGTATATTTTTACCATTGAGAAAGCCTAAGTTGCGCATTTAATTTGCGCGTTAATTTAAACGTTAATTTGAGCATTTAATTTTTAACATCACAACCACAACAACCCGAGGCATATTATGGACAAAACAGACAACAAAATGACTATCATCGCCACTAAAGGCACATTTGATTGGGCGTTTCCTCCTTTCATTATTGCCTCTACTGGCGTTGCGATGGACAAAGAAGTGACGATATTTTTTACTTTTTACGGGCTAAATCTTTTATTAAAAGACCTCTCAAAATTGCGCGTTTCTCCCGTGGGCAATCCTGGGATGCCGATGAAATTGCCTTTTGGGCCCAAATGGTTGCAAAAGATTGATTTTGGACAAAAAATTCCAAATATCTTGTGGAACATTCCATTTACCGAGCATTTAGCGACCTATTTAATGAAAAAAACCATGGCAAAACACGGCGTGGCAAAGTTAGAAGATTTGCGCGCAATGTGTCAGGAATTTGACGTGAAGTTTATTGCTTGCGAAATGACGGTAAATTTATTTGGCTACAATCAAGAAGATTTTATCGATGGCGTAGAATTTGCAGGCGCTGCCTCTTATTTTGACGAAGCCGCCTCGGGCAATCATCATTTATATATGTAATATTTTTTTCACTGTTTAAATTAAAAGCCCTCTTGTTTTGAGGGTTTTTTTGTGGCAACAATCTATTTATCACGCCTGTGAATGTATTTATAGTGCTGATGAATAGTTTTGTAACGCTTGTGAATAGTTTTATAAGTGCTATGAAACTATATTTTGCGCTAATAAATAGATTTGTAAGTGTTATGAATAGATTTGTAGCACCAAAAAATAGTTTTATAGTCCTGTTAAAACATTTGTTTGCGCTGATAAATAGATTTGTAAGCGTTATGAAT
>CAZRUL010000064.1:0-5740 GCA_964603245.1 uncultured Piscirickettsiaceae bacterium | reverse complement strand
AATAAATGTCGCTGCTGCTACTATTGCCAAACAAATTTGCGCCGAGTTTTCCACACCAAACAAGCCGCGATTTGTGGCAGGCGTGATCGGGCCAACTTCGCGCACCTGCTCACTCTCCCCCGATGTGAATGACCCAGGATTTAGAAACGTCACGTTTGATGAATTAGTCAGCGTTTATATGGAATCCACCCGCGGTTTGATTGAAGGCGGCGCCGACATTATTTTGATTGAAACGATTTTTGACACACTCAACGCCAAAGCTGCTATTTTTGCCGTGGAACAAGTGTTTGAAGAGGACAAAATTAAATTGCCGATAATGATTTCTGGCACGATTACTGACGCTTCGGGACGCACTTTGTCGGGGCAAACCACCGAGGCTTTTTACAATTCTATGCGTCACGCTCAGCCCATTTCCATCGGGTTAAATTGTGCGCTGGGGCCTGATTTATTGCGTCAATATGTGAGCGAAATGGCGCGCATCAGTGAAACTTACGTCTCCGCGCATCCGAATGCTGGGCTGCCAAATGAGTTTGGTGAATACGATTTAGATGCCCCAGAAATGGCAGAGCAAGTCGGCGAATGGGCGCGCGCGGGACTGGTGAATATTTTGGGCGGTTGTTGTGGTTCTACGCCCGAGCATATTCAAGCGATTGCCAACGCGATTGAAAATCTCACCCCCAGAGCATTGCCCGAGATTTCGCCCGAATGTCGATTGTCTGGACTTGAGGCGTTTAATATCGGCGCAAATTCGCTGTTTGTAAATATCGGCGAGCGCGCAAATATCACAGGATCTGCCAAATTTAAACGACTGATTTTGAGCGAAGAATTTGAGGAAGCGCTGGACGTTTGCCGCACGCAAGTGGAGGAAGGCGCGCAAGTGGTGGATATTAATATGGACGAGGGAATGCTGGACGGCAAGGCGGCAATGATTCAATTTGTGAATTTAATCGGCTCAGAACCTGACATTTCCAAAGTGCCGCTGATGATAGATTCTTCCAAATGGGAAATTATTGAAGCGGGGCTCAAATGCACGCAGGGCAAGGCGATTGTAAATTCTATCTCGCTCAAAGAAGGCAAGGCGAACTTTATCAAATACGCCCATCTTTGCAAACGCTATGGCGCGGCGATTATTGTGATGGCATTTGACGAGCTCGGACAGGCGGACACGCAGCAGCGCAAAATTGAGATTTGCACCAACGCTTATCATATTTTGGTGGATGAAGTGGGTTTTCCCGCTGAAGATATTATTTTTGATCCGAATATTTTTGCCATTGCCACAGGGATTGAAGAGCACAATAATTACGCAGTGGATTTTATTGAGGCCACCCAAGCCATCACTTGCACCCTGCCACACGCCAAAATTTCAGGCGGGGTGTCCAATGTTTCATTTTCTTTTAGAGGCAATAATCCCGTGCGGGAGGCGATTCATTCGGTGTTTTTGTATCACGCCATTCAAGCGGGAATGACGATGGGGATTGTCAATGCGGGACAACTCGTGGTGTATGACGACATTGATCCAGCCCTCAAAAAAGCAGTGGAAGATGTGGTGTTGAATTTGGATGAGAACGCAGGCGAACGACTGGTAGAAATTGCAGCTCAATTCTCTGGAGAGCTCGCCCAACCCGACAACAGCAAAGATTTAGAATGGCGCAGTTGGCCCGTGGAAAAACGGCTGGAACATTCGCTGGTCAAAGGCATTACCAAATTTATTGATGCTGACACACAGGAAGCATTGGACAAACTCAAACGCCCTATTTTGGTGATTGAAGGCCCACTGATGGCGGGAATGAATGTGGTCGGAGATTTGTTTGGAGCAGGCAAAATGTTCCTGCCACAAGTGGTGAAATCCGCCCGCGTGATGAAAAAATCGGTGGCGTATTTAGATCCGTTTTTAGAAGCAGAAAAGCAAGATTGCGGCTCAACTTCACAGGGTAAGATTTTAATGGCAACCGTTAAAGGAGACGTGCACGACATTGGCAAAAACATCGTCGGTGTGGTGTTGTCGTGCAACAATTATCAGATTGTAGATTTAGGCGTAATGGTGCCGACGCAGACTATTTTAGACACCGCTAAAAAAGAAAACGTGGATATGATTGGCTTGTCGGGACTCATCACCCCATCGCTGGATGAAATGGTATTTGTGGCAAAAGAAATGACCCGCCAAGGTTTTACCCTACCGCTGCTGATTGGTGGCGCAACAACCTCAAAAGCACACACCGCAGTGAAAATTGAACCCGAATACAGCCACGGTGTGTTTTACGTACAAGACGCTTCCAAAGCAGTTGGCGTAGCAGCCAGTTTATTATCCGCAACACTCAAGCCCAAACTACTGGCAGACACTCAGAAAGACTACCAATCCGTGCGCGAGAGACGCGCAAAGAAAGGCAAAAGCAAACTCATTTCACTAGCAGCAGCGCGCGCAAATCAACCCAAAATCCGCTTTGACAGCATTCAAAAGCCCCAACAATTAGGCATTCAAGTGTTTAAAAACTATAATCTAGCGCAAATATTCGAATTCATCGACTGGACTCCTTTCTTCCGCACGTGGGAGTTGGCAGGTAAATTCCCCGATATCTTGACCGATGAAGTGGTTGGTGAGTCTGCTAGTGCGCTATTTATTGACGCCAAAGCGTTATTTAAAAAGGTGATTGATGAAAAACTACTACAAGCCAATGCCGTGATTGGTATTTTTCCAGCCAATAGCATCAATGAGGACATCCAACTGTATGCGGAAAATGGCGAAGTTTTAACCACACTCAACCATTTGCGCCAACAATTAGACAAAAAAGGCAACACACCTAACTTCTGTTTGAGTGATTTTATTGCACCAAAGAACAGCGGTATGCAGGATTATATGGGGGCATTTGCGATTACCGCAGGGATTAACATCGAACCACTGGTACAAGCCTTTGAAGCAGATCACGATGATTACAATGCCATTATGATTAAAGCCGTAGCAGATCGCCTAGCCGAAGCCTTTACTGAACTAATGCATTACAAATTGCGCACCGAAATTTGGGGTTATAGTCAGGAAACGTTGAATAACACACAACTTATCCAAGAAAAATTCCAAGGCATACGCCCTGCCCCAGGCTATCCGTCGTGTCCTGAGCACAGTGAAAAGGAAAAGTTGTGGACATTATTAAACGTTGAGCACAACATCGGAATGACACTGACGCAATCCTTTGCAATGTTGCCCACAGCCAGCGTTAGTGGGTGGTATTTTGCCAATCCTGATGCGCGCTACTTTGGCGTAGCGAAGATAAGCCCGCAACAATGTGCAGACTATGCGCGCCGAAAAGGGGTTTCTATTGCTAGATCCGAGCAACTACTTGCGCCAAATCTTGAGTAATATGCTGCAATCATAAAACCAAAACAGCTCAAGTCTGCTCCTCAGTCGCTTGTTGCTGCGTCGTCTTTACCGTCTTTGTGGCTTTGCCTAAGTGTGAATGGCTTTTAGCTTCCTCGTAAATCCCCGCGTGTTTATCCACTGGCATACTTTCCTCAGGCGTATCTGCAGTATTATTGCCCTCACTGCCCTTTCGCAAAATCTTTTCAATGTCTCCTAAACGCTGACTCATCACCAAAATAAGCCGAGTCTGTTCCGCTTCTTCGGTCTCAAACAACAGCCCTTGCTTCTCTTGATTAAACAAACGGTGCTCGTCTTGCATCTTTTCGATCACAATACCAATCATCATATTCAAAAACACAAAGGCATTAAAGAATATAAATGACAAATAATACAGCCACGACCACGGATAAATCACCATTGTTTCATACATCACGTCGGTCCAGTCCTCAAACGTAATCACCCTAAACAACGTGAGCATCGCAATTGCAATGTCCCCCCACAAAATCGGATCAATCTTGTGGAATAAAATACTCCCTACCGCCGCATAAATATAAAACAAAATAAACATCAGGAGCAAAACATAAGTCATCGAAGGCAAGGCTTTCAATAACGCACTCACTAAAATCCTCAACTCAGGCACAAAAGACACCAATCTCAGCACCCTAAAGATCCGAATCAGGCGCGCCAAAAACACAAACTCATTCTCATCAATCGGTAATAAACTCAGCAATACGATCAATGTATCAAATACATTCCACGTTTTGCGAAAAAACTGCCCCTTATGCTCCTCCGCCATAAAGCGCAAAATAATCTCTATTAAGAAAATCACGGTGATAGTAACGTCAAGCGTATGCAGCAACTTCAGAAAATGCGGCGATACGTCGTAAGTCTTAATCCCAATCGACAGCGAGGCGAGCAGAATAATGGAAATAATCGTGAACTCAAAGGCAGGTGTCGCGTTAACTTTCGCTAAAAAAACTTGGATTTTCTTTTGAATGGTCATATTATCTTTGATAATGTCTGAAGTTTTATGTCTGTCGCAATGCCACAAAAATACTAAGGCAATGTCGGGGCAATGCTTAATACGCCTCAACCCAGCCCTAATTTAGCGCGCAATTATACCGATTGCACGCGCCCAATCCTCTTAAACGCCACAAAAATCACTGCCTGCGCACAAACTCAAGCCATTCCTCCAACTGCGCAAACCCAACCACCGCCCCACTCAGCAGCTGTTTAAAGTGTTTTGCGTGCGGCTGTCCGTGATACAAGCCCAAAATATGCCGCGTCATCCTTCGTATCGATACCCCGAGGGCGCGCTGCGTCTCCATATATGCCATAAACTCAAGCAAAACCTGCTCTCTAGAGGGTGGCATTTGCGCTGTTTTATCCGTCAAACCATCAATTTCACTCAGCAAATACGGCTGATGATACGCCACTCGCCCCAACATTACCCCATCTACGTGCTGTAAATGCATTTGTGCGTCGTCTAAGGTCTGAATATTGCCGTTAATACTGATGTTTAATGCCCTAAAATCACGCTTAATTTGATAAACCCACGGATAATTCAGCGGCGGAATGCTCCGATTTTGCTTCGGTGAAAGCCCTTTAAGCCACGCCTTGCGCGCGTGAATGACGAAATCCACACAGTTCGCTTGACGAATCACGTCCACAAACGTCGCCAGTTGCGCATAATCCTCCATATCATCCACCCCAATCCGCGACTTTACACTCACCCTAAGCCCACTTTTAGCCTGCATTTCACTGACGCATTCCGCCACAATGCTAGGAGTTTGCATTAAACACGCACCAAAACGCCCCGATTGCACCCGATTTGAGGGACAACCCACGTTAATATTCACCTCAACATAGCCAAAATCCCGCGCAATCACCGCGCATTGTGCCATTTCCACGGGATTACTGCCGCCTAATTGCAACACCAGCGGCTGTTCTAACGCATTAAAATCCAACAAACGCGCCGTATCACCGCGCAAAATTGCTCGCGCGGTCACCATTTCGGTGTAGAGTTGCACATTTTTGGACATTAAACGATGAAAATACCGACAATGTTTGTCCGTCCAGTCCATCATCGGCGCTACAGAGAACTTATACATTACGATTTAAGCCGTGTTTGAGCATCATTTAAGGGCAATAAAGGTTTGAAAGCGGGTATTTAATCAAAAATTAAGCACAATGCAAGGGGTAAGTTAAGGCATTTTAAGAGGAGGATTGTCGTTTCTAAAGACTTGGATGGGGCAATAAAATACCATTAATGGGGTTTTTGAGGAGTTATATAGTGCATTATTGGACTAAAAAATAGGATTTATGGTATTTTATTGTGGTTGTTAAGTTGTTAGATTGAGCATTAAAATACGCTTAATGTGGTTTTTA
>CAZRUL010000063.1:0-5775 GCA_964603245.1 uncultured Piscirickettsiaceae bacterium | reverse complement strand
CACAAAACCGCCCACTTGTCTGCTCGGTGGCTATAATCAGGCGACAATGAACGCTTACGCCAAAATTACCAAAAACGGTTTATGGACGAATAATCAAGCCCTAGTGGCGTTGCTCGGTCTGTGTCCGTTGCTGGCAGTGACCAATAATATTGTCAATGCGCTGGGGTTGGGGTTGGCGACTACTTTTGTGTTGGTTGCTTCAAATGTGAGTGTGTCGCTGTTTCGTCATCAAATCCGCAAAGAGATTCGGATTCCTGTATTTGTGTTGCTGATTGCCTCGTTTGTGACGATTGTTGAATTATTGATGCAATCGTTTTTTTATGATTTGTATTTAATATTGGGTATCTTTGTGCCGTTAATTGTGACTAATTGTGCAATTTTAGGGCGTGCTGAGGCGTTTGCCAGCAAAAATACTTGGGGCAAATCTGCACTCGATGGGCTGATGATGGGGCTGGGATTTTCGTTGGTTTTAATTATTTTGGGCGCAATGCGTGAGCTCATCGGCGCGGGCACATTGTTTGATCAGTCGGCATTATTATTGGGAGAAATGGGCAACTCTCTCAGCGTGACAATATTTGACGACTATCACGGCGCATTGTTGGCGGTGCTACCACCGGGAGCATTTATTGGACTGGGTTTGTTGGTGGCAATTAAAAATTTTATGGATCTTAAAGGAGAGTAATAATGAAAAAAATCATTGGATTGTGCATCGGTTTGCTGGCATTAAATGTGTCGGCACAGCCTCAAAAACCCATATTTATCAGCCCTGGAGTGGTGTCTATTGACATTATTCATCAGGGAAAATTGATGGTATTACAACGCGATCAAGATCCTGAGAATGAGATTGCGAATTTTTACGCGCCCACCACGCGTGGCAAAATCCAGCCGATGCACCCGTTTGCGCCGTTTGCGGTGGAAACCATTGGCGCACTTGAGATGATTCATTATGTGAAACAAAAATCTACGATTGATGATGATTTGGTGATTATTGACACGCGCACTCCGAATTGGGTCGCGATTTCTGGCGGGATTCCAACCGCGGTGAATATTCCCTACACATTGTTTAAAAATAAAACCAAAGCCTTGGAAATTATGGAGGATCAACTCGGGGTGCTGGTGGATGACACTTGGGATTTTACTTACGCCAAAACTTTGGTGATGTATTGCAACGGTATTTGGTGCGGACAAACCCCTACTGCGGTCAAAGCACTGCTGGGCTACGGCTATCCTGCGCATAAAATCAAGTATTTTCGGGGCGGAATGCAAAACTGGAAATCGCTGGGGCTAACTACGGTGACCCTGTAGCAAAATCTTTGAAAACGATCGGCGATTTTCTACGCGCGCGCGCGATTGATGCAAATGATGCGATTAAAACAATTAAAACAATTGGCGCGATTGACTCAATGGATATTGCGCCACTTTTGTGTTTGGCACTCAATAAAACCAGTGCGCAACTGTATGCAAATCCGCACTATCCGCTGAGTTTTACCGAGCAAAACACGCTCAAACATCTGCGCGAGCAACGTTTAAAGGGCGTGCCGTTTGCGTATTTGAGTGGCAAACAAGGGTTTTATCATTTGGAATTTAGGGTCAGCGCCGACACCCTCATTCCCAGACCTGAGACTGAGTTGCTGATTGATATTGCGCTGGATTTATACGCAGAAAATCAAGTCACGCGCGTGGTGGATTTAGGCACGGGCAGTGGTATTATTGCCATTACGCTGGCGGATTTACGCCCGCATTGGCATCTGACTGCTACCGATATTTCTCAAAATGCGCTGGCGATTGCCCAACAAAATGCAACCCAGAACACCACTCAGAAGATTGATTTTCAACAGGGCGATTGGTTTGCTGCGATTAAAAATCAAACCTTTGATTTGATTATTTCCAATCCGCCGTATATTGCAGCAAATGACGCACATTTGAGAGCACTCACGCACGAACCACAGCAAGCACTGATTTCGGGAAAAGATGGTTTGGACGACATTCAAACGATGATTGCGCAAGCCCCAAATTATCTCAAAAACAACGGCTATTTACTGCTGGAACACGGACACAATCAGCGCGCGGAAGTGGTGCGATTGTTGGGTGATAAGTTTCATAACATTCAAAAGTTTAGCGACTATAATCAGCGCAGTCGCGCCGTTTTGGCGCAAATCAATACTAATCCAAAGGAGTAATTATGCGGGCATTTGCTTTTATCATTTTGTCAATTTTTTTAAGTGGTTGTGGCACAGACGAGGTGGCAGATAAATCTACTGCTACTGACAAAATAAAAACGGTTTATCGATTAAAACTCGCACAAACTTGGCCGACTAATTTTCCGATTTTTGGCGACACTGTTGAAAATTTCGCACGATTAGCCAACGAAATGTCAAACGGTCGTTTGGTGATTCGGATAGATTCTAAAAACAAACACAAAGCCCCATTAGGGGTTTTTGATATGGTCAAGTCGGGGCAATACGATCTCGGACATTCTGGCTCGTATTATTGGAAAGGCAAAGACATTAACACCTTATTTTTTACTTCAATGCCGTTCGGAATGATCGCCTCTGAGCAACGCGCTTGGTTTATTTACGGTGGCGGACAAGAATTGATGGACAAAGTTTATGCCAAACACGGAATGAAATCTATTATGGGCGGTAGCACTGGCAATCAAATGGGCGGCTGGTTTCAAAAAGAAATTAAATCGGTTAAAGATTTGCAGGGTTTAAAAATGCGCATTCCTGGATTTGCGGGTGAAATTATGGCAGAAGTCGGCGCAAAGCCTGTGAATATTCCTGCGGGCGAACTCTACACCGCGCTGGATCGTGGCACTATTGACGCGCTAGAATGGGTCGGTCCTTCGCTGGATTTGAGGATGGGTTTTCATAAAATTGCGCCGTATTATTACACGGGCTGGCACGAGCCTGGCACTGAATTACAATTCTTAATTAACCTCAAAAAATTTCAAACCCTGCCAAAAGACTTGCAAAATATTTTAGTCAGTGCGATGAAATTAGCAGGCTATGAAATGTATGCGCAATCCGAATATGAAAGTGCTAAAAACTGGGCGACGATGAAAACAGACTTTCCAAACATTAAAATTAAAACGTTTCCCAAACCTGTATTTGATGCACTCCGCGCTGCTAACGATAAATTACTCGCCGAATTGTCCGCCGCTAATCCCGTGTCAAAAGAGATTATTGAATCTCAGTCCTCGTATCTCAAAAAAGCCCGAGCTTGGACACAAATCTCTGAGCAGGCGTATTTGAATTCTCAATCTGCGCACTAAAATAATAGTGTGTCTAAACGATACACCCAATGGTTAGAAAATATTACGATTGGGTTATTGTTGCTCACCATCGCCAATGTATTTGTTGATGTTGTTTTAAGATATGTTTTTAACGCGCCCTCCATCGCGATGCAAGAATTGGAGTGGCATTGGTTTTCGGCGATGTTTTTGCTCGGAATTTCCTACACATTGCAATATGATGGGCACGTGCGCGTGGATGTTTTCTACGATAATTTTTCACCCAAAACGCGCGCTTGGATTAATCTCATCGGATTTGGGCTGTTCATTTTGCCGATCAGTTTGCTCATCATTTATTACGGTTTTGATTTTGCCTATCAGTCTTTTTTATTGGACGAAAAAAGTGGCGATCCAGGCGGGCTGAGTTATCGATTCATCATCAAAAGTTTTATTCCCATCAGTTTTATTTTGGTCATTATTTCAGGGTTTTTATTCGCCAGAAATAATTACCGAACGCTCAAATTATGACTGGCATTGTGATGTTTTTGGTGGCACTATTGCTGCTGTTGATCGGCTTTCCCGTGGCGTTTACGTTTGCTGGCATTGCGCTGATTTTTGGCATATTTACCGAAGGCGTTGAGTTGTTCGCTTTTATGCCCTATCGCATTATGAGCGTGATGCAAAACACCATTTTAATGGCTATTCCGCTGTTTATTTTTATGGGCATTGTGCTTCAAAAAACCAAACTCGCAGAGCAATTACTCGAAGCGATGGGTGATTTATTTGGCGGAATGCGGGGCGGACTGGCAGTGGCAACGATTTTGGTCGGATCACTGCTGGCAGCCTCCACTGGCGTGGTGGGAGCAAGCGTGGTGGCAATGGGGGTGATTTCATTGCCAGTGATGCTCAAACACAATTACAAAAAAACCTTGGCAACGGGCGTTATTTGCGCCTCTGGCACGCTGGGGCAGATTATTCCGCCGTCCATTGTGTTGATTATTTTGGCAGATGTGCTCGGCGTGCCAGTGGGAGATTTGTTTGCTGGTGCGGTGTTGCCTTCGCTGATTTTGATTGGTGGCTATATTTTGTATGTGATTGTGCTGGCGTATGTGGACAAAAACGCCGCGCCCGCGTTTCAAAGCAGCCATTTTCATCACACCAAATTGAGCAAATATATTTATGCTGCCAAAGCAATTATCCCGCCTTTGACGCTGATGATTGCGGTGCTGGGATCGATTTTTTCAGGCATTGCTACCCCGACCGAATCGGCTGCTATCGGCGCGGTTGGGGCAATTATATTGGCGATTTTTTATCAACGATTTAGCTGGCAAATGCTCCGTTTGTCCAGTATTGAAACGCTCAAAATCACTGCGATGGTATTTGCGATTTTAATTGGTGCAACAGCGTTTTCAATGGTATTTACGTATAGCGGTGGCGATGTTTTGGTGGAGGCGTTTATTATGCAATTGCCCGCCAAAGAAATGAGTTTTATTTTGATTTCAATGCTGATTATTTTGGTGCTGGGATTTTTTATAGATTTTGTGGAAATATCGCTGATTATCGTGCCGATTTTTTATCCCATCGCCCTGTCGCTGGGGATTGATATGACTTGGTTTGCGATTTTGATTGCGATGAATCTCCAAACCTCGTTTTTAACACCACCGTTTGGATTCAGTTTATTTTATCTCAAAGGGGTGGCGCCAAAATCCGTCAGCAGCAAACACATTTACACGGGCGTATTGCCTTTTATTGCCATTCAAGCCACGGTGGTTGTCAGCTTAATTGTGTTTCCGCAATGGTATGGTTTTGTGAATTAATGCCAAATTGGGTGATGATTATTCGGCTTGTTTTAACTTTAATTCTAATTCTAATTCGGCAATCAATTGCGCCATATCAATAGAATCTGTTTCGCAGTATTTGGCTTGTTGGGTGAAAAAATCGGCTTCCACCCATTCCGATTGGGTCGCCTCATCCAGTGCAAATACCGCACCTGAGCACAATCCAAACACCAAATAATAAGCAATCTGTTGCATTTATTCACACCAAAAAAAATCTAGGAAGTCGGTCTATAAGCCGGGTTCTGTTCAGGCAAAAAATCGCCCTGATAATCATTCATCTACGCGGTTTGTCACCAAATCGCTTTAGCACTCTACCCGATAGCAAACGCGAGCCACGCCAATACTACCCTATTTGAGCTTGCTCCAAGTGGGGTTTACCTTGCCACATTTGTCACCAAATGCGCGGTGCGCTCTTACCGCACCTTTTCACCCTTGCCTAAATTAGGCGGTTTATTTTCTGCTGCACTTTCCGTTGCGTCGCCACACCTAGCCGTTAACTAGCACTTTGCTCTACGGAGCCCGGACTTTCCTCTCGATATTTTTTAAGTCTAAACCCAAAAACACCCAGCGATTATCCAACCAACTTCGGGGGCGAATTATAGATATTTTTGCGGTTTTGCGCGTTGTAAATTATTCGTGTCAAAAACTGAAACTGCAAACTGCAAATGCACTGCAATAAAAAAACCACGATACATTAGAATATAA
>CAZRUL010000062.1:0-5972 GCA_964603245.1 uncultured Piscirickettsiaceae bacterium | reverse complement strand
AATACGATTAAACACGGGATTACTCACGGACTCTAGCGGTTTAAGGGTCATCTTTTACAGTTGATTTACTGTTAATATTGCTGCACGGTGATACACAACATCGCTTTTATGCTGAATAATTAGCATTGAAATTAAGTGCGGGAGACAATCACAAAACTGCAGGATGGCGGAGTTTTGTCGCCTGCCTCAAGTCATCAATCGGCGCACGGACAGGTATAATCCGCTTATGATTAAAAACAAAGACGGTGCGAAACACGCTGCACAGACGCTTAGGATTGTAGGCATTGCCCAGTTTGCGCATTACGGCGTGCGTCATATGGATTATGTGTTTGATGGCGGTCAGGCTTTGTTATTTTTCCTCATCTCCGCCAGTGCTTTTATCGTTATGGAAGTAGTAGGTATTCATATTATTAACTTTGGGAATAAAAACAATGCGTGATGTGCTTTTAGAACTCGTTCCGATGATTACCGCTGTGGTGTTAGCCACGGTTTTTTATTACATTGTCATGCGAAACAACGACAAACACCCCTAACCTTCCCATTTTTATGAACGAAAACACCGCAGACACGCCACAAACTAACTTTATTCGTGCGCAAATTGACGCAGATCTTGCCGCACAAACCCATCAAAACATACAAACACGCTTCCCTCCCGAGCCGAATGGCTACTTGCACATCGGACACGCGAAGTCTATTTGTCTGAATTTTGGACTGGCGTTGGATTATCACGGCAAATGTGGGCTGCGTTTTGATGACACCAATCCTGCCAAAGAGGAGGCGGCTTATATTACGTCGATTGAGGCGGATATTCGCTGGCTAGGATTTACGTGGGATGGGGAGGTTTGCTACAGTTCGGCGTATTTTGCGCGGTTTTATGACTACGCCGTGGAGCTCATCAACAAAGGGCTGGCGTATGTGTGCTTTTTGGATGCTGATCAAACTCGCGCATATCGTGGCACACTCAAAACCGCAGGCAAAAATAGCCCGTATCGCGACACGCCTGCTAGCGAAAACTTGGACTTACTTGCCAAAATGCGCGCGGGTAAGTTTGCGCAAGGGGAATGTGTGCTGCGCGCCAAGATTGATATGGCGTCTTCTTTTATGTGTTTGCGCGACCCCACCCTCTACCGCATTCGATTTGAGAAGCATCATCAAACAGGCAACGAGTGGCGCATCTATCCAATGTATGATTTTGCGCATTGTATTAGTGACGCCATTGAGGGCGTGAGTCATTCGCTGTGCACGTTGGAATTTCAAAACAATCGGCATTTATATAATTGGATATTGGATAACCTAAATGACTTTGCGCGCGCCACTAATCGCCCCCATCAATACGAGTTCTCACGCCTAAACCTAGAATATACGGTGCTGTCAAAGCGCAAATTGCAACAATTAGTCGCCGATAATCTCGTGTCAGGCTGGGACGATCCCCGTATGCCCACGCTCTCAGGGCTGCGCAGACGCGGTTATACGCCTGCAAGCATTCGTCATTTCATTGAAAAAGTAGGGATTTCCAAAGTGGATGGTATGACCGACATCGCATTGTTGGAAAATAGCATTCGGGAAGACTTAAACCTAAGCGCACCGCGGACAATGGGGGTGATTGATCCGATTAAACTGGTGATTGAAAATTATCCACAGGGGCAAACTGAAACCCTAAACGCACCACTTCATCCACAAAACCCAGCGATGGGCGCGCGCGAAATTACCTTTTCAGGTGCATTATTCATTGAGCGTGATGATTTTATGGAAGTAGCACCGAACAACAAATTCAAACGCTTAGCCGTCGGTAAAGAAGTGCGTCTGCGCAACGCCTATGTGGTGCGCGCCACCACCTTTGACACCGACTTTGATGGCAACATTACCACCGTTTATGCCACGTATGACCCCGACACACTGGGCAAAAACCCTGCTGACGGGCGTAAAGTTAAGGGTGTGATTCATTTTGTGGAAGCCACCACAGCGCGACACGCGGAGTTTAGAATCTACGACAGACTATTTACCGTGGAAAATCCTGGCAAACACGAACATTTCAAAGATCTTTTAAACCCAAATTCGCTGACAATCACGCACGGTGTCGTGGAAAAAACAATGGCGGATGCACCGATTGGCATCGCATATCAGTTTGAGCGCGTGGGATATTTTGCCCGTGATGACGCTGGCGAGGATTTGGTGTTTAATAAAACCGTGGGATTGCGCGATATTTGGAACACACCCGCCAAAAAGCAAAACTAGCGCACTGCAAAACTAGCGCAACCAGCCCGTTTTTAAAATCCACCAACAACGTTTTGCGTTATTAATTGTTAGTTAAAACCCACCAACCCGCGTTTTAAAGCGGACTGAGCCAATCTGAGACCTGCGCAATCGCTTGATAATTCGTTAAATCAATCTGCAACGGCGTCACCGAAACATAATTCCGTGCCACCGCGTGAAAATCCGTGCCGATTCCATTGTCCGCCTCACCGCCATTATTGCCAATCCAATACAACTCAGGATTATTTTTATCCACCACACAGCCCTCAGACTGATGACGCTTGCCCAGTCGGGTGGTTTGAAAGCCACGAATCGCCCCAATCTCAACATCTGGCACGTTCACATTCAGCACCGTGTCGCGAGTAAATTGCGCTGTGGTGATGGTGTTAATGAGCTGCGTGGCAATCATTCCCGCGGTGTCAAAATGCAACCCCTGCCAACTCGCCAGCGAAATTGCCACTGACGGCAAGCCTAAAAAACGCCCCTCAATCGCGCCTGCCACCGTGCCCGAATAAATCACGTCATCGCCCAGATTTGCGCCGAAGTTAATCCCCGTCACCACCAAATCAATCCCATCAGGCAACAATCCGCACAACGCCAAATGCACGCAATCACTCGGAGTCGCATCCATCGCATAAACATTGTGCGCAATTTTAATCGGCTTTAAAGGCTTGTCCAACGTCAGCGAGCTACTGGCAGCGGATTTATTACACGTGGGCGCGACCACAATCACCTCGTGGGCTTTAGACAATGATTTGGCGAGTTGAATAATACCTGGCGCCTGATACCCGTCATCATTGCTGACCAGAATTTTCATCGCATCAAAGGACGTTCACAAAATATTTCAGATAAAACATTTCAGATAAATAGCACACAATCAGCCGTTGATGATTTTGATGGGCTTGCTGGATTTGACGGGTTTCTTTGCAACAACGGCAAGCGTGATTTTGTTTTGTTTAACGCCCACTTTGACCGTGCCACCTGTCATCAATCGCCCAAACAACAGCTCATCTGCCAAAGGTTTGCGAATCTCACGCTCAATCAAACGTGCCATCGGACGCGCCCCCATTTTGCTATCGTGTCCATATTTAGCAAACCACTTGCGCGCGCCATCACTCAAAGAAAGTGCCACGCCTTTATCCTCCAGTGTGGATTCCAATTCAAACAAAAACTTATTCACCACAAAGGCAATGGTTTTCTCATTTAGCGCATTGAAATAAATCACCTCCGACAATCGGTTTCTAAACTCAGGGCTGAACGTTTTTTGCAACTCGCCCGCATAATCCAGCGCGTGGTTTTGCTCGCTAAACCCAATCGAAGCACGTCCCGCACTGTGCGCACCCACATTTGAAGTCATCACTAAAATCACATTCCTAAAATCAATCCTGCGCCCATTTGCATCCGTCAGCGCGCCATTGTCCATCACTTGCAACAACAAATTAAAAATATCAGAATGCGCCTTTTCAATCTCATCCAGCAACAACACCGCGTGCGGATGGCTATTCACCGCCTCACTCAGCAACCCGCCCGCATCAAAACCCACATACCCTGGCGGCGAGCCAATCAGTTTAGAAATAGAATGCCGCTCCGCATATTCGCTCATATCAAAGCGCAACAATTTCACACCCAAAATACTTGCTAATTGTTTGCAAATCTCAGTTTTCCCCACCCCAGTCGGGCCTGCAAACAAAAACGCACCCATCGGCTTTTGCGCACTCGATAAACCCGAACGCGCCAGTTTAATCGCACCAGCAAGTGCTTCCACCGCGCTATTTTGTCCAAACACACTCAGCTTAAGCTCCGCCTCTAATTGCTTCAACAAAGTTTTATCGCCACTGCTAACTTGCTTTGAAGGGATGCGCGCCAGCTTTGCCACAATATTTTCAATGTCCGCCACGCTAATATTTACTTTGCGCTTTGACTTCGGCTGAATTTGTTGCAATGCGCCCGCCTCGTCAATCACATCAATGGCTTTGTCGGGCAGATAGCGGTCGGTAATATATTGATTGGATAATGTCACCGCTGCTTTAATCACCGCGGTAGCGTATTTAACATTGTGATGCGTTTGATAATATTTCTTCACACCCTGCAAAATCTTAATCGTGTCCGCCACAGTCGGCTCGTTAATGTCAATCTTTTGAAAGCGCCGAGCCAGTGCGTGATCTTTTTCAAACACCTGGCGATATTCTGCGTAAGTGGTAGAACCAATACACCGCAACGAACCATCAGACAGCGCAGGCTTGAGTAAGTTTGCCGCATCCAACGCACCACCCGACACACTGCCTGCGCCAATCAACGTGTGAATCTCATCAATAAATAAAATCGCGTGCGGAGTCCGTGCCAATTCATCCAAAATAGACTTCAGTCGTTTTTCAAAATCCCCGCGATATTTCGTGCCAGCCACCAAAACCCCAACATCCAGCGAATAAATCCGCGCCTCAGCCAATACATCAGGCACCTTTCCCTCTACAATTTGTTTGGCAATGCCGCGGGCAATCGCAGTTTTGCCCACACCTGCTTGCCCGACGAATAAAGGATTATTCTTCCGTCGCCGCGCCAAAACCTGCACCGTGCGCAACACTTCCTCCTCCCTGCCTAACAGCGCATCAATCTTGCCACGCCTTGCCTGCTCGCACAAATCCTGTGTATATTTCTGCAATGCCGAGGATTTGACGCTGGTTTTTTTAGCATCCGAGCGTTGAGGCTCATTCTCACTCTCTGGCGCAAACTCAGCCATTCCCTCCATCACTTCTAGGCGCGAAATGTGATGGCTTTTAAGCAAATACAACGCGTGCGATTCTTTTTCAGAAAAAATACTCACCAGCACATTCATCGCATACACCGTGCGTTTCTGTGCGGATTGCGCCTGATAAACACTGCGCTGCAACACCCGCTGAAATCCCACCGTCGGCACAATATCAATCTGCTTATCGGTAATCAACGGCGTGTGTGTGTCAATATATTCCATCAAATTCTGCCGAATCTCCTCCACATCTGCTTGTTTAGCACGCAAAAAATCCACCACTTCATTCATATTCAGCAACGCCAACAATAAATGCTCCACCGTCACAAATTCAAATTTACGCTGACGCGCCTCGGTCATCACGCGGTTAATCTCTTGCTGCAGCTCTGTTTCAATCATAATATTAGGGATTTTTTTTAAATTCAGAAGGTTGTATAGTTTATTGCCTGCGCACCGCATAAATTTGTTTTATTTGAAAAGAGTCAGCGCGTCATCAAAGAGGGATTGGCATTATTTAAAATCCAAATCCTCAAAAACGTCATCTTTCGTGTTGTAAAAATGTTGTGCATAACGAATAATCCACCTTGTAAAACAAATAATCCACATGGTTTTTCTATTTTTCCACATGGAAAAACGATTTCTCCACCTTGCAAAATCAATAATCCACATGGAAAAATCAATAATCCACATGGAAAAACGATTTCTCCACCTTGCAAAATCAATAATCCACATGGTTTTTCTATTTTTCCACATTGCATAATCAATAATCCACCTTGTAAAACGAATAATCCATATGGTTTTACGCCGATGGAGCGTTTGAAAAAACCCCGTCAAATGCTCAAAAATTTATTTGATTACGCCAAATCATCTATTTAGTATTGATTGACAAATCAAATAAGCAGGAGAATAATCCTTAGATTTAAAAAACGAGGCTTATGATGCAAACATTCAAAACAATCATCGCGCTAATCGTTAG
>CAZRUL010000061.1:2631-6143 GCA_964603245.1 uncultured Piscirickettsiaceae bacterium | reverse complement strand
TCACTGAACGACACACTTACTAATGATTGAATAATTATATTCATTATGTTTTTTAGAATACGCGTTAATTGCCGCTGCCCGAAATTCATACTGCACAATGCTTTCCAAATGCGTCACCCGTCCTGCCGTAGTGGATAACACGCTGTGCCACTCGCCCTCAGGCTCTCCTGCACGCGCGACGCGATATTTAACCAGATAATCCGACATTTTATCCACCTTATCAATCTTAAACTCCACCACCCCAGTCTCTTTTGGATACACAAATAAATCAATAAACTCAGGGGCAGCAGCCGCCTCCTGCGTGGTGTGCTTAGCAGAATTGAGTTCAAAACCCGAACTCACCAACCTATCCAAATCCCCGTTTGCCTCAGCATTCACCGCCAGCAACGTGGCGCGCAGCAACGTATCAATGGCTTGTTTTGCCTCATCGCGCAGCTGTTTATTGAGCCCATTCGGATTCACTTCATACTGATCCACCTTGCCCCTCAACAGCGACACCGCGCTCTTTAGCTTCAATCCCTGCGCCTGCACCGTTTTACTAAAACGCCCATTCGTCGACAAACTCACGCCCACAAATTGCGCCCGATCAATAAACTTCAATAATCCCGCTCTAAATGCAGCGCCTAAAATTGCGTGTGGTTGCATCTCATTCTCCTAGATTGACTGGCTAAAAATCTGATTTTAACGGGTTTTAACCAAATAATTGCGCAAATTTCTAATTGATTGATTCAAAATTACGTGTGTTTCTTGTGGAAAAACAGTTGTTTATTCTGCAGAAACACCTGCGAATTTTGGTAAAACAGTTGTTTCTTTTGGTAAAACAGTTGTTTATTTTGATAAAACCTTTGCGAATTGAAAATAAACACTGTTTATTTTGGAAAAACACTTGTTTCTTGCTGAAAAAACAGTGCGAATTTTGATCAATCAATGGTTTTGTCTGAAGTCACGCCTTCGTTTTTAAAATTCACACACTTAAAATCCAATCCAAACCGCACCATCCCCTCAAAAAAAGACGTTTAAAATACGCCCTCATTTAAATATAAGGTTATTTTAATGTTTTTAGATTTTATTGTGTTTAGTGCGTTATTGATATTTGTTATTTTTCCTAACGATCCATCACCACCTTTGAAAGAGTTTAGTCTTTCTTGCGATCCTAACTGCCTCTCTGAAGAATACGCTCCTATGATGTATAAGAAATATTCAAATTCACCTTACTAAAACTACGTATGCACATCCACGAATACCAAGCCAAAGCCTTGTTTCAACGTTTTAACATTCCTGCACCAAACGCCATTTTGATTGATGATTTTGCCAACTGTGAAAATGCCTGCCGCACCCTCGGTGGCACGCTCTGGGTGGTCAAAGCACAGGTGCATACGGGCGGACGGGGCAAGGGCGGCGGGGTTATTTTGTGTGATTCCATCGCTAACGCGGTGAATGCCAGCAAAAAACTGCTGGGTGGTCGTCTTAAAACCGCACAAACGGGGGAAAACAATGCGGGATTGCCGATCAATCAGGTGTTGATTGAAGCGGGAGCTGACATTAGCGCAGAATATTATTTGAGTTTGCTGATTGACCGACAAACCCAGCGGATTACAGTGCTGGCGAGTTGTGAGGGCGGGACGGAGATTGAAAAAATCAGCGTGTCTAGTCCTGAGGCCATCATTAAATTTGGCATTCCACCACTGGAGGCACTCAAAACTGCGGACTGCCAGACGATTGGCGCGCGCCTAGGGCTGTCGGGTGCGGTGTTGTCGCAATTTTGCGATATTTTATTGGGCTTGTATCAATTATTTACCCAAAAAGACGCGAGTTTGATTGAAATAAATCCACTGATTCAAACCACAAACGGGGATTTATTGGCGTTGGATGGCAAAATTGAGTTTGATGACAATGCACTTTATCGCCATCCAGACATCTACGCGCTGAAAGACGTCCGACAAACGGATGAAAACGTGGAGATTGCGGCAAATTATGGGCTGAATTACCTCTCGCTCGGTGGCACGATTGGCTGTATGGTGAATGGCGCGGGCTTGGCAATGGCAACGATGGATTTAATTGCGCATCACGGCGGCACGGCAGCCAATTTTTTGGACGTTGGCGGTGGCACTAGCAGCGAGGCAGTGGCAAAAGCGGTGGAATTAATTGAGCGCGAGGCGAATGTTCGGGGGATTTTGATCAATATCTTTGGTGGCATCGTTAGGTGCGATTTGATTGCGCGCGGGATTTTGAGCGCACTTGAAAAATCACCGTTAAAGTTGCCGATTGTGGTGCGTTTGGAGGGCACAAATGCACGCGAGGGGTTGGATTTATTGGCGCGCTCTGGGATTAACATTCATACTGAGTCTGATCTTGGACTGGCGGCGCGCAAAATTGTGGCACTGGCGGGCAATTCAACTGACGAATCAGATAATTCAGCTGACAAATCGGGCAATTCAACTGACAAATCAGATAATTCAGCTGACAAATCGGGCAATGCTGCTGAAAAAGACTAAGCCATTACTAACGATTTTATAAATTCAAACGATTAAGACAGGGAGAGATGCGATGAGCGTGTTAATTGATCAAAATACAAAGGTGATTACGCAGGGTTTTACGGGCAAACAAGGCACTTTTCACTCGCAACAAACGATTGCTTATGGGACGCGGTTTGTGGGTGGGGTGACGCCGAACAAGGGCGGGCAAACCCATCTTGGTTTTCCTGTGTTTAATACGGTTGCGGGAGCAATGGCGGGCGTGGGGGCAACGGCGACGATGATTTATGTGCCGCCGCGCTTTGCGATGGACGCGATTATTGAGGCGATTGAGGCGCAAATGCCTGTGATTGCGTGCATCACCGAGGGGATTCCTGTGCAAGATATGTTGCGCGTGCGTGCATTGCTGGCGGACTCTGCTTCGGTGTTGATTGGTCCGAATTGCCCTGGTGTGATTACCCCTGGGGCGTGTAAATTGGGGATTATGCCCGGTGCGATTCATCAAAAAGGCAAGATTGGCATCGTCTCGCGCTCTGGCACGCTGACGTATGAGGCGGTGCATCAGACAACGCGAGCTGGGTTGGGACAAAGCACGTGCATTGGGATTGGAGGCGACCCGATTCACGGGCTGGATTTTATGGATTGTTTGAAATTATTTGAGGCGGATCGGCAAACCGAGGCAATTATTTTGGTCGGCGAGATTGGTGGCAACGCTGAGGAGGCGGCGGCAGAATATATTCGCACTGAAGTGAGCAAGCCTGTGGTGGCTTATGTGGCTGGATTGTGTGCGCCGAGCGGCAAACGGATGGGTCACGCGGGTGCGGTGATTAGCGCGGGGGGCGGCAAGGCGATTGATAAGATAAATGCGCTTCGGGGCGCTGGAGTGGCGATTGCGCTCACGCCTGATTTGTTGGGTAAAACGCTGCTTGAGGTGTTGGGCGAGAAATAAAAAGTGTTGGATTAAAAATAAACAGTGTTGGGCGAGAAATAATTGGGCTGAGGTTTTAAAAAATCCCACACACCCGCCCTATTTGCTGC
>CAZRUL010000061.1:0-2531 GCA_964603245.1 uncultured Piscirickettsiaceae bacterium | reverse complement strand
AGAAATAATTGGGCTGAGGTTTTAAAAAATCCCACACACCCGCCCTATTTGCTGCCGCGATGGCTCAGAAAGCGGGGGTGAGAAAGATTTGCGAGAAAGACTAGGCGTATATGACGGCATCTAGTCCTTCAATGACGGATTCAAAATGCCCGTCATTCACGATGGCCATATCAGTAATCTCTGAGAATCCGACGGTTAAGGCAGAGTTGCCGTCCACAGACAACTGATACGCCGCGTGACCCTCTTCTGTCACCCATTTTGAAGTGTCAGTGCCATCGAGAAGGGCTGAGTCGTTGTTGCCAAAATTGTCCAGATATAAAACATCGCCTTCACTAAAGCCAACAATGTTGATATTGCCTGAGGCAATCGCGCCGACATAGCCGTTTGCATCGGTGGTTGCTATCACAGCTGCGTGATCGCCGTTGCTAAAGTCTATTATTTCCCAGATGGAGTTTGCGTCAGACCAATGCGCGTCGTGATAAATCAGTCCAGTTATCAATGAACCTGCGTCATTAAATGCAACAGAGCTAGCACCTGTGGTGCTTTTGACGGGCTCAACGGTTTTAAAGCTGATGGAGTTTTGGTCGCCATTATCAATCTCCTGACTGATCGAACCATCGGTGTGATTGACGATGCCCTCATCCATCGTAATATAGTAACTAGACGCAAAATCTAGCACGTCAATGTCTTCGTGATTAACGTTAAGGATTAACATATTGCCATTGATAGTGATGGCTTCACTGGCGATGCTAATGACTTGGGTATTGTTGATGGCTTCAGTCGCACCGCTCTGATTGGCGTCATTTTGAATCGTCCAGCCATTTTCTGAATCGTGAATGGTAATAAAACCTGTGTCTGATTTAGAACTGATGTGGCTGCCCAAATCAATCACGATATTAGAAGTGACATCAAGATTGGTAATATGTGCCACGCCTGAAGTTTCTACCACACTCACGCCAATTGTATCGCTGGCAGAGCCTTCGGAATTGGTCACTGTCACCGTAAATTCTGTGAGTGCTGCTATTGAAGTCGGAGTGCCACTGATCAGACCCGTGGAGGCATTGATACTCATCCAGCTGGGTTGATTAGAAAGGCTGTAAGTGGCATCCACAGCGCCGACGAAGTTACGAGAAACATCTAATTGGAATGCGGAATTAAGACTCGCCGTAACGTCACTGTTTTCGTTCGTTAATGAGGGTGCTTGTCCTTCAAGAGTTAACGTCACACTCACGCTGGCATCTTGGGTGGTATTGCCCAATAAGTCGGTCATTGTGATATTAATATCATAAACGCCATCCGTGCCATCATCGTCTGTAGTGTCAAAACTCTTCTCGGTTTTAAAGGACAATAGTCCTGCGGAGGTGAGCGTAAAGTGCTCGGCATCCACGCCTGAAATCGTTGTGGAATAAGTGACTGCTTCATTCGCTGCTAGCGTGGCAATCTGGAGGGTATTTTCATACGCATTTAGTGTGTTATCCAACAGGTTTGGAGGCAGCGTGTCTAGCGTGTATTGTTGCGCGACGATATTGCCGACGATGTTGCTGAGATCGTCCTTAGGCTTAACGCCATCATTGGTAATCGCAAAGCGCAAACCAGAAGTGCCCTCGGTTAGTTGGGCATCCGTCCAACTCATATTTGTGCCCGACAAATACCCTGACAAATCAACCCATTCTTTATTAGTCGCATCAGTCAGTGCGCCCCAAAGTGTTTGACTGCTTGACAGTGTGTTGTCGAGTTTCAGTGTGATGGTTTGGGTTTTGACATCCGTGGTAAAGTTTTGGTCGTCGTCGTCAAATTCAAATCTTAAGTTAGTCACGCTGGTGATAGAAGTGCCGATCGTATTTTCAATGGCTGTCGAGGAATCTGTGTGGGTATTAAACGTATCGGATTTTACCGCGCCCTGAATCAAATCATCTACCGCACCTTGATCAATGGTGCCATCGGTATTAATCGCTTGATTCAATTCACTCAGCACTGTTTGGGTGTTTTTTGCGCTCGTCTCCATTCCTGAAATACCAGCCAACACATGCGCGATGGCCTGTTGTTCGGCAGTGGAATCAGCAAACTCTGCGTCATTCACCGACACCGCTTTGATGCTGGTTAAATTTGTGCCCTGATCCAAACCCAATGCCTGCACGACATCTGCCATACTTGCATCAATTTCTGCGGCGGATTGTGCGCTCAATTTATGAGTGGTGTTGCCATCATCGGTTAATAATTGACGCGTGGCTAATTCGGTGATGGGATTGACGTTAATCACATTGATTTGATCTGTTTTAAGACCGCTGGCAACCGCCCTCAGAGGCATATACAAATCAACCGCCTGACCCGTGCCCTCATCAATATAGTCATTTCCTATGGCACTACTCGCCACTTCTACCGAAACCGCGCCGCTGGTATAACCACTCACGCTAATATTATAAATACCATCGCCATTGACACTGCTACTGCCCAACTCAACACCGCTGGCACTATAAACTTTAGCCACCAAATCGTTGCCATCAATGATCGCACCTGCCACCACAGAACCG
>CAZRUL010000060.1:0-6355 GCA_964603245.1 uncultured Piscirickettsiaceae bacterium | reverse complement strand
TTCGCCAAATTCTCATCGCGCCTCGCCACTATGCAACATCACTTTGATATTTTAATCATCGGCACAGGCAGTGCGGGATTGATGAATGCCCTGTATTTATCGGATGATTTATCCATCGCGCTGATTTCCAAAGACAAATTACTGGAAGGCAGCTCGTATTATGCACAGGGTGGAATATCGGCAGTTTTAGCAGAAAACGATAATTTTGACGCGCACATTAACGACACTTTGCGCGCTGGAGTGGATTTAAACGATAAAATTGCCACCCGTTTTATGGTGGAAAATGCACCGAATGCCATCACTGCTTTGGAAAAAGTTGGGGTGCCTTTTACCCAAGAAAAAAACCAATACCACCTCACCACCGAAGGCGGACACAGTGCCAGACGTGTTGCCCACGTAGCAGACAAAACAGGTCAATCCATCCAACAAAATTTACTGGATCGGGTGCGTGCAAAATCCAACATTCATTTATTTGAAAATCACATCGCCATTGATTTATTGATCAAAAATCAGCAATGTTGCGGCGGTTATATTTTGAATAAAAACACCGACACCGTGGAGAATTTCATCGCCCACAAAACCATTATTGCCACGGGAGGCGCGTCCAAAACCTACCTCTACACCTCCAATCCCGATACCTCAACAGGCGATGGCATTGCGATGGCATATCGCGCGGGCTGTCGTATTGTGAATATGGAATTTATTCAATTTCACCCCACCTGTCTTTATCATCCGCACGCCAAATCTTTTCTGATTTCTGAGGCGTTGCGCGGCGAAGGCGGTAAATTAATGTTGCCAAATGGTGCCGCTTTTATGCACAAATATCACGCCAAACAAGCCCTCGCTCCGCGTGATGTGGTTGCCCGAGCGATTGATTATGAAATGAAAACTCAGGGGCTGGACTGTGTGTATTTGGATATTTCTTTCAAAGAAAAAGCTTGGATTCAGCAACATTTTCCCACGATTTACCAAAAATGTTTATCACTCGGCATTGACATCACGCAATCCGCCATTCCCGTGGTGCCAGCCGCACATTACACTTGCGGTGGCATTCAAACCGATTTGAGCGCGCAAAGCGACATCAATAATTTATACGCCATCGGCGAAGCAGCACACACAGGCGTGCATGGCGCCAATCGGATGGCGAGCAATTCCCTGTTAGAATGCGTGGTGTTTGCCAAATCTTGCGCCAATCACATCAATCAAAATATGACAAAAATGGCTAATTTTTCGTTTGAAAATTGGGACAGCTCACGTGTCACCCCGTCCAAAGAAAAAGTCGTAGTGGCACATTTGTGGGATGAAATTCGGCGCATTATGTGGAATTTTGTCGGCATTGTGCGCGACAATAAACGCCTAAATTATGCCGAAAAAAGACTGGCGCAAATTCAAATTGAAATCCGAGAATACTACAAACTGTATGTGATTTCCAGCGATTTAATTGAGTTGCGCAACCTCGTCCAAAGCGCGCATATTATCATTTTGTGCGCCATTCAAAGAACCGAAAGTCGCGGTTTGCATTACAATACTGATTATCCGCACACTGCAAAAATCCCCAAAAACACAACGATTAAAAATATAATTAAAACCACAGCGATTAAAAAAATATGATTCTACCGATTTTGCATTATCCGCACAAAAACTTGCGCACCGTTGCCAAGCCTGTTGTGCGCATTGACGAGGGCGTGCGTATGCTGGTTAAAAATATGTTTGAAACAATGTATGAAGCCAAAGGTGTGGGGCTGGCTGCCACGCAAATTGACTATCACGAGCGTATTATTGTGCTGGATGTGTCCGAGGAACGCGATCAGCCTTTGTGTTTGATTAACCCAGAAATTATTCAGCAATCGGGCAAATCCACGGGCGAGGAAGGCTGTTTGTCCATTCCCGATTATCGCAATAATGTAGTGCGCGCCGCTCAAATCAAAGTGCGCGCGCTCAACGCCCAAAACAAGGTTTTTGAATTGGAGGCGCAAGATTTATTAAGCGTGTGCATTCAGCACGAAATTGATCATTTAAACGGCATTTTATTTGTTGATCATCTCTCCAAACTCAAACAAAATCGACTGCTTGAAAAAACCAAAAAAGCACTCAAAGTTTTTTAATGACACCCATTCAAATCGGGCGTTATCAGCTCAGCTCACAAGTGTTGCTCGCACCGATGGCAGGCACCAGCGACAAGCCTTTTAGAATGTTGTGCAAATCGCTGGGTGCTGCCCTCACCCCTTCAGAAATGGTGCTGATGCAAGACCATTTAATGGACAGCAACAAATCCAAATATCGGCTGGATTTTAGCCACGAAACCAAACCTATCAGCATTCAAATCGCGGGCTCTGGCGCGGAAGAATTAGCCCAATCTGCCCAAAAAGCAGTGGCATTGGGGGCGGATATTATTGACATTAATATGGGCTGTCCCGCCAAAAAAGTCTGCAACAAAGCCGCTGGGTCGGCACTGATGCAAAACGAGTTATTGGTGGAAAATATTCTCACTTCGGTGGTGAATGCGGTGACTGTGCCCGTCACGTTGAAAATGCGCACTGGCTGGAGTATTGATCATAAAAACGCACCCACTATTGCTAAAATAGCGCAAAACGCTGGCATCAAAATGCTCAGTATTCACGGCAGAACTCGGCAAGACAAATACACGGGTCAGGCAGAATACGATACAATTAAACAAGTGGTGCGTCAGGTAGCCATTCCCGTGATTGCCAACGGCGATATTACCAGCGCCGACAAAGCCCAACAAGTGCTAGATTACACGGGTGCAAGTGGGGTGATGATTGGCAGAGCAACACAGGGCAATCCGTGGATTATTCGGGAAATTGATTATTATTTAAAAACAGGAAAATACGCAACCCAGCCAGATTTACACACAAAACAACAAACCATTCTTGCCCATATTGAGCAAATTTATCAATTTTACGGAGACTTTTTAGGATTAAGAATTGCCAGAAAACATATTTTTTGGTATCTCAAACATTTTAATCACGCACACAGCCAACAATTTTGGCAAACAATTAACCAAATTACCCACCGAAAACAACAATTCAAACTGCTGAGCGATTATTTACACACATTATGAACACTACCGATTTACCCGCCTGTATCAATGCAAAACTCACGCGCTACTTTGAGCAATTAGGCGATGCGCCCGCAAGTGGCGTCCATAAAATGGTGATGCGCGAAACCGAATCCATCGTGGTGAAATTTGTGCTCAAATCGGTCAATCACAATCAAAGCGAAGCAGCCAGAATTCTCGGCATCAGTCGCAACACACTCAAAAAAATCCAATCGTATAAAGTCTAATTCTGGCTTATTTTTTAACCCTCTAAACCTAGGAATTGTATGCCCATCAAACGCGCGCTAATCAGTGTTTCTGACAAAACTGGCGTGGTTGAATTTGCCCAAACACTGGCGGACAACCACATTGAAATTTTATCCACTGGCGGCACTGCGCAACTTTTGGCAGACCACAATATCAAAGTCACCGAAGTCTCAGATTACACTGGCTTTCCCGAAATGATGGATGGGCGCGTGAAAACCCTCAATCCAAAAATCCACGGCGGCATTTTGGCGCGCAGGGATATTGACCAAAAAGTGATGGCACAAAACGACATTCTTCCGATTGATTTGGTGGTGGTCAATCTCTACCCTTTTCAACAAACCATTGCAAAATCAGGTTGCACGCTGACGGATGCGATTGAAAACATAGACATTGGCGGGCCAGCGATGTTGCGCTCGGCTGCCAAAAATTCAGCTTTTGTCACGGTGATTGTGGAGAGTCAAGATTATCAAAAGGTTTTGGAGGCGATTCAAAAAACAGGCGACACCACGCTGGAAATGCGCCAAAAATTAGCCCTCAAAGTGTTTGAGCACACGGCGCAATACGATGGCGCGATTGCCAATTATTTGGGCGCGGAGTCCGATGGATTTGCGCACACGCTGAATCTCCAATTTCACAAAACTCAGCCGATGCGCTACGGCGAAAACCCCCATCAGCGCGCCGCTTTTTATGTGGAAAAAAATTTGGCAGCGTGTGTGGCAGCCAGCACTCAAATTCAAGGCAAGGCAATGTCTTACAATAATATGGCAGATGCCGACGCTGCCCTAGAATGCGTGCGCGATTTTGCCGAGCCTGCGTGTGTGATTGTCAAACACGCCAATCCTTGCGGGGTAGCGGTGCGGGCAGACATTCACGCAGCGTATTTGGACGCGTTTAAAACCGACCCGACTTCCGCTTTTGGGGGCATTATCGCGTTTAATCGCGCACTGGATTTACCCACCGCTCGCGCCATTATTGACCAGCAATTTGTTGAGGTGATTATTGCCCCGAGTGTGTCGGATCAGGCAAAAATCGCGCTAATTTCCAAGCCAAACATTCGCGTTTTAGAATGCGGACAGTTGCAAAGCGCGCGCGCAATGTTGGATTTCAAACGCATCACGGGTGGATTGTTGGTGCAAGATCGAGATTTAGGCACAATCCGCGCCGAAGACCTCAAATGCGTGAGCAAATTAGCCCCGACCGCGGCACAAATTAAGGACTTATTATTTGCGTGGAAAGTGGCAAAATCGGTGAAATCCAATGCGATTGTGTACGCGCAAAACGAGGCAACGATCGGCATCGGTGCGGGGCAAATGTCGCGCGTGTATTCTGCCAAAATCGCGGGCATTAAAGCCAGCGACGAAGGGCTTCAAGTGGAAGGCTCAGTGATGGCATCGGATGCGTTTTTTCCGTTTCGCGACGGGATTGATGCGGCCGCTAAAGCAGGCATTAAAGCCATCATTCAACCGGGCGGCTCAATGCGCGATAACGAAGTCATTGAGGCAGCAAATGCGCACGGCATTGCAATGGTTTTTACGGGTATGCGTCATTTCAAACACTGATTTATTTCACCAAAAATACACAAAACGCACGCAAAACACGCAGCAAATTACAGTCAGAATTAGTCGCAAAATTACATCAAAAATTATCTTAAAAATTGGATGCAACTCAAAAACTACATTAAAAACATCCCAGATTTTCCCAGCCCTGGCATTGTGTTTAAAGACATTTCGCCGTTGCTGGCAAATCCTCAAGCGTTCGCTTATGTGGTGGATAAAATTGGCGATAAATACTCAAAAAATACGCTGGATAAAATCATCGGATTGGACGCCCGAGGTTTTATTTTTGGCGCATCGGTTGCCTACAAAATCGGCGTGCCGTTTGTGATGATACGCAAAAGCGGAAAATTGCCCGATCAATGTATCAGCGCCGATTATCAACTGGAATACGGCAACAACACCTTTGAAATGCACAAAAATTCCATTCAAACTGGCGACAAAGTGCTAATTGTGGATGATTTATTGGCAACGGGTGGCTCGGCACGGGCAGCGATTCAACTCATTCAAACACTGGGCGCGGAGGTGATTTCGCTGGAATGCGTGATTGAATTGGGATTTTTAAAGGCGAGAGCGCAACTGGACGTGGCAATTCACGCACAAATTATTTACGACTAATCGCCAAATCCACAAAAATTCAGCCACAAAATATTTGAAAATGCGATAATGGCGCCGTCTGTTGTGTTTGTGATTGGCTTATATTTCCCTGGGCCGATAAATAAATAAAACAGGAAATGAGATAGTTAGCTATTGTGTATGCCCGCCTTGAGCAGGAAACCTGCGGTCAACTTCGAACTTCCACTTGTGCCTTTAGGTTCAGGTTTTTTGCCAACACGGCACCGCGGACTTTTCAACATTTTTTGGCTCAAAAATCGCAATGCACACAACATTGAGACGCTCTTTAAGACAAAAAAGACGAGCAATTTCTCCCGCAAATCGCAAAAAATTCAGTCACAAATTATTAGCACAATGCAAAAAATCGGGCATTTTGCGCCACTCAAAAAAAATTGCTTTGTATTTGCCAAATGATGGCGAGATTGACACAATTGACATTCAAAACTTCTGCATTCAGCATCAAATTGAACTGTATTTGCCGATATTATCGGGAAAAATCCTAAAGTTTGCAAAACTCAGCCTGCCGCTAAAAGTCAATAAATTTGGAATTTATGAACCGAATATTACACAACTGATTTCTCTCAAAAAACTCAATCTGATTTTATTGCCACTGGTGGGTTTTGACGCGCGTAAAAATCGGATTGGAATGGGCGGCGGGTTTTACGACCAAACCCTAGCCTTCAAAAAACACCAGAAAATGATGAAAAATCCAAAACTCTACGGCCTCGCGTTTGATTGCCAGCACGTTGAAAAAATTAACACTCAAGAATGGGATGTGCCACTGGATTTGGTGATTACGCCGAGCGAGATTTATTGAATGACATAACACCTGATTCAACTATCGGTTGTTTGGAATGAGTTG
>CAZRUL010000059.1:0-6382 GCA_964603245.1 uncultured Piscirickettsiaceae bacterium | reverse complement strand
CCAAATCATCGCCTTGTTTTAAATAATCCACCAAATGTGCCAGCGTGATGATACTACACACTGAAATCCCCAGAGTTTGTGCTGCCTCTGCCATCGCAGATTGTCCGCTGCTGCCTTTTTCTTGCCTGTCCAGCGCGACAATCACCCCGCCCACCGTTGCGCCATTGGCTTGAATGATACTACTGGCTTCACGAATCGCCGTGCCAGCCGTCATTACGTCATCGATAATCAACACCCGACCCGTCAAAGGATGTCCCACAATGTCCCCACCCTCGCCGTGCGTTTTGCGTTCTTTGCGATTAAAACTATAGGGTGTGTTTCTGCCAAACGCTTGATTTAACGCCATCGCCGTTGCCACCGCCAGCGGAATGCCTTTGTAAGCGGGCCCAAACAATACCTCAAATTTCAGCGAATGTGCCACGATTGCTTTGGCATAAAACCCGCCGAGTTGAGTTAAATGCTCGCCTGTGTTAAACGCCCCCGCATTAAAGAAATACGGACTGACGCGCCCTGATTTCAAAGTGAATTCGCCAAATTTCAACGCGCCCGTTGCCAACATAAACGTCACAAAATCTTTTTGATACAATTCCATCTCACTCCTTTAAGTCGTTAAAATATTTTTCCGTGAAGATTATAACGGCTAATATAAACGGCATTCGTGCTAGCGAGAAGAAAGGACTGTTTCGCTGGTTGGCGGAGATGGATGCAGATGTGGTTTGCTTGCAGGAGATTAAAGCGCAGGAGGATCAACTAGACGCGCGCTTTTATCCGACAAACTACCACGTGTTTTATCATCCCGCACAGCGCAAAGGCTACAGCGGCACGGCGATTTTGTCCAAAAAAGCCCCAGATTATGTGAATAAACAAAGCCCGTGGGATGACATTAACGCCGAGGGTCGCTGGATTGAGGCGCGTTTTGGTCGGTTGCGAATTGTTTCGGTATATGTGCATTCGGGCAGTGCTAAGATTGAGCGTCAGGCGTTAAAGATGGAGTTTCTCACCCAGCGTTTGATGCCGTATTTACAACAAGTTAGCGCGAATGATGAGCAGATGATTATTTGTGGTGATGTGAATATCGTGCATCAACGGCGCGACATTAAAAACTTCAACGCCAACAAGAATCGCTCGGGTTGTTTGCCGCAGGAGCGTGCTTGGCTGGACACATTATTTGTTGAGATGGGCTTTGTGGATGGCTTTCGCGCGGTCAATCAACAATCCGAACAATACACGTGGTGGTCAAATCGCGGACAGGCTTGGGCAAACAACACAGGCTGGCGGATTGATTATCAAATTCTCAGTCCGAATCTCAAAGGCACGGTGAAAAGTGCGAGCATTTACAAAGCGCGGCGGTTTTCTGATCACGCGCCGCTGATTTTGGAATATGATTTTGAGTTGTGACTTGTGATTGTGATTTGTGATGGGCGTTTAACTATGTGGATTAACCCTCGGTGGATTGTTTGATGCGCACGATTCAAAGTTTTGTGCGTCGCTCGGGACGACTCACTAAGGCACAACAAACAGGGCTGGGGGATTTGTGGCAATATTATGGCGTGAA
Organism: uncultured Piscirickettsiaceae bacterium; assembly: GCA_964603245.1. Classification (GTDB taxonomy): domain Bacteria; phylum Pseudomonadota; class Gammaproteobacteria; order PS1; family Pseudothioglobaceae; genus CAZRUL01. The sequence goes on along the minus strand of CAZRUL010000059.1, from coordinate 4,827 downwards.
TTTGCCAAATGATTTGCCGAATGGGTTGCTGGATTTGTCTGCTGTGTTTGTTAAGCCTCAACGCGTGGTGTTGGAGATTGGATTTGGCAGCGGTGATAGTTTATTGCAAATGGCAATGGCAGCACCCGAGCAAAACTTTCTTGGGATTGAGGTTTATCAAGCGGGCATCGGCAGGCTGATTAACGAGGCGCACAAACACGATTTGCACAATCTCAAGATTATCAACGCAGACGCGGTAGCAGTGCTCAGCCATCACATTCCCGATGCGAGCATTGATCGCTTGCAACTGTTTTTTCCCGATCCGTGGCATAAAAAGAAACATCACAAACGGCGTTTGATTCAAATCAAGTTCTTAAATCTAGTCGCGCGCAAACTCAAAGCTGGCGCGCACTTTCATTTGGCGACCGACTGGCAGCCTTATGCTGAGCAGATGATGCAAACATTGGAGCAACATCCGAATTTTCACAACACAGCCGCCGCCTATCATTATATTGAGCGTCCCGAGAGTCGCCCGCTGACGAAGTTTGAACGGCGCGGGATTGCATTGACGCACGCGGTGCGCGATTTGCGTTTTAGCTGCGATGGTTTATTGAAGTCTGACCAACAAAACCCAAAAATATTCTAAAATAAACCAACTTTTAACCGCGCGCTGATGATGATTTTTCCAATTTTTGTAATTGTAACGTTGCTTGAGATTTATGTTTTAGTCTCGGTGGGCAATGCGATTGGTGGATTTTGGACGGTGGGACTCGTCGTTCTCACCGCACTGATTGGCTCGGCGCTGCTCAAACGACAAGGCTGGGCGATTATTGCCAAAGCGCAACAAGCCACACTCAATGGCAAATCTCCCGCCTTAGAATTGTTGGAAGGGGTGGTGTTGCTGGTGTCTGGCGTGTTGCTGCTCACCCCTGGGTTTATGACTGATGTCGTGGGGTTGCTGGGGTTGATGCCGATTTCAAGACTGTGGTTTATTCGACATATATTAAGCAAGAACGCAGACAGGCTATTCACCCAAAAGCACGCGGTATTTGTGAGCACAACTGCTACCCACTCCGCACAATCACAGCAATCGCCAAAACAATCGCAAACACAATCCACGCAGCGCACGCAAAACACCATCGAGGGTGAGTTTTGGGAAGATAAATAAACGATTGATTAAATGCAAAACCCAGCCAACAAAAACCCACTGCACAAAACCCTAAACGATTGGCTGAGTTGGCAGGAAACATTGCACCCGCGCGCGATTGATTTGGGGCTGGAACGTATCCGCGTGGTGTATCAGCGACTGTTTCCCGAAGGCGTGGCGTTCAAAGTCATTACCGTGGCGGGCACAAATGGCAAAGGCTCAACGCTGGCTTTTATGGAACACATCTATTATCAGGCGGGAATCTCAGTAGGCAAGTTCAGTTCGCCACATTTACATCATTACAACGAACGTTTTGCGATTAACACAACGCTGGCAAGTGAGGCACAAATCTGCACCGCATTCGCACAAATTGAAAAAGAACGCGGTGGCGTGTCGCTGACCTATTTTGAATACTCAACGTTGGCGGCTTTGTTGCTATTTACGCGTGCGAACGTGGCAATCGCTCTGCTGGAAGTTGGACTCGGCGGGCGACTGGACTCGGTGAATGTGGTGGACAGCGACGTGTGCATTATTACCAGCATTGCACTGGATCACACGCAATATTTAGGCAACACTTTGGCGCAAATCGGGCGCGAGAAAGCAGGGGTGATGCGCGCGCACCGTCCGTGTATTTGCGGAGGTGCAAGTCCGCCCGACTCTATTCAACAAGTGGCACGGGAAATCCACGCCGAGCTGCACTTTACGCACGCAAAATATACAGGTGCAATCAATCTTAAAGGGACACATCAGGCTTTTAATGCCACGCTGGCAATTCAAGCCATTGCACAACTGCAGGATTATTTGCCGATTACCCAAACACACGTTCAACAGGGCATCAAAAGCGCGCAACTATCAGGACGCTTTGAGCAATTTGAGCACAATCATCAAACTTTTATCTTTGACGTAGCACACAATCCCGCCAGCGTGCGGGCTTTGGCCGATACTTTGACCGACACCATTGCAAAAGAAAACGACACACCGACTGTGGCAATCTTTGGCGCGCTCAAAGACAAACACATCGCGCAGATGATTGAAGCAATTGAAGCGCAAATCCAGCACTGGCATTTAGTCCCACTCACTACCGAGCGGGGAATGCCGACTCACGCCATCGCGCCCTTTTTAAACCCTGCGAAAACCACCCAACACATTAATATGCAACGCGCGATTGCGGCCTGTCAAACGGATAATCATCAAACCAATAACAATACAGCGCGCGTTTTGGTGTTTGGTTCGTTTCATACCGTGGCAGATGCGCGCCGTGTGCTAGGTTGCGTAAGTTTAGAAAACACCACCGAATAAAATATTGTAAAATCCGCGCCTATGACAGAATTCTTCACGCATCTTTGGCAGTTAATCACATCGCTGGTTTGGTTTGACTGGCTCACTATTGCAGTGATTCTCGGCTTTATCGCTTTGGGATGGGTGCGCGGTTTGATGCGCGAGTCCATTCATCTGGGCCTAAGTTTGACAACTCTCTTCATTGGCTGGTGGTGTTATCAAGATTTTGCTACCAGTGCATTCATCGCGTGGTTTGATTTATCCGCACGTGCCTCACTCACGTTGGCTTTTTGGGTGCTGGTGTTTGGCGCACTCGTTATCAAGGCGGGATTGTTTCAACTCTCAAAACGCGCCAGCGCAATCACCCAGCCCTGTGTGTTAAACAAGCCCGTAGTATTTATCATTTGGATTGCATTGTCGGTCATCGTTAGCAATCATTACTGGGCAGACATCGCCGCACTGGATTTTACCCATTCACTGATTCAAGACAGCGGAGTGCGCACGCTAAGCTCGTTCGTGGCAATCCTAAGTGTGATTGTGCTGGGCAGTTTTGGGTTAATGCGACTGCTGAATGTCATCGTTGATACCCAAAAGCCGTGCTGGTTCAAGCCCATCTTTCAGAAAACACTCAGCACCTTTAGCACACTCGATACATTTCTTAACGCCAGAAACGCCACTCGCAACCAAATCACTCAAACCCTAGGCGCATTCATCGGACTATTCAAAGCCAGCGCGCTGATATTATTGCTAGTGGTCTCACTCCAAAACTCTCACCTGTCTCAACACTACGATTGGATCGAATCCCGCGGCGCGTTGCACGTTTTGCAAAACATCGCAGCCGACATCAGCCCCACCCTCTCTTCTTACTTTATCTTTATTCCCACCGAATAAAAGGACAACCCTATGTGTGGCATTGTTGGCATTCTCTCCACCGCGCAAGCGAACGCGGCACTGTGTATTTACGATGCACTCACCATCATTCAACACCGCGGACAAGACGCTGCAGGAATGGTCACGTCACACCAAGGACGGTTTTACTTGCGTAAGTCCAATGGTCTGGTCAAAAGTGTATTCCGCACCAAGCACATCACCAAACTTCGTGGCAGTATGGGCATCGGACACGTGCGCTATCCCACCGCGGGCAGCTCCTCGGGCGCAGAAGCCCAGCCTTTTTATGTGAATTCCCCCTACGGCATCGCGTTTGCCCACAACGGCAACCTGACTAACACCAAAACCCTCGCCAAAGCATTATTTGAACAAGACCGTCGCCACATTAACACCAATTCCGACTCGGAAATCCTGCTCAACATCTTCGCCAGCCAACTCGCCAAATGCAATAAACCCCGCATCAACGAGCACGACATCTTTAACAGCGTCGCCAGCGTGCATCGGCGCGCCAAGGGAGCTTATGCAGCCGTCGGTATCATTCCCAATTACGCCATTTTCGGCTTTCGCGACCCCCACGGCATTCGCCCGTTGATCCTCGGCAAGCTAGAACACCAAGACCACACCACCTATATGCTCGCCTCAGAAAGTGTTGCCCTGACTGCACTCGGCTATCAAGTCATTCGCGACATTAAACCAGGCGAGGCGATTGTGATTACCACCGATGGCAAAGTATTCAGCCAACAATGCGCCGACAATCCACAGCACACGCCGTGTATTTTTGAGTTTGTGTATTTCGCGCGCCCCGATTCGGTGATTGATAATATCTCTGTGTATAAGTCGCGGCTACGAATGGGTGAGCGTCTGGCAGCTAAAATCCAACGCGAGTGGGATGAGCGCATTGATGTGGTGATTCCGATTCCTGATACCTCGCGAGTGAGTGCATTGCAACTCGCTCAAAAGCTGAATGTCAAATACAGCGAAGGGTTAATCAAAAACCGCTACATCGCCCGCACTTTCATTATGCCTGGACAAAAACAGCGGCGTAAGTCAGTGCGCCAAAAACTCAGCGCGATTGGTCTGGAATTTAACAACAAAAATGTATTACTGGTGGATGATTCCATCGTGCGCGGCACTACCAGCCAGCAGATTGTCCAAATGGCACGGGACGCTGGCGCACGTCGCGTGTTCTTTGCCTCTGCTGCTCCGCCTGTGCGTCATCAAAACGTTTACGGGATTGATATGGCAAGCCGTGGAGAATTTATTGCTAACAACAAAACCGTGGCGCAAATCTGCCAAGCCATCGGCGCGGATAAATTAGTCTATCAAGACCTTGAAGACCTGATTTGGTGTGTGGCACAGGGCAATGCCGAAATTGATACCTTTGATTGTTCGTGTTTTGATGGCAAATACCCCACTGGCGACATCAGCCCAGCATACCTCAACGACATTGAAACGACGCGCTCCGACCAAGCCAAACAACAACTCAGCGACAACGACAGCGCCGAACTCATCTACACTGATTAAACCCGCATTAA
>CAZRUL010000058.1:5234-6390 GCA_964603245.1 uncultured Piscirickettsiaceae bacterium | reverse complement strand
TTTCATTTTGTATTATTTTCTGTTGTGAATCTCAAGTGCTACATTATAGTATGAATTTTTTCCGTTTGGCTGAATGTTGCGGCTGAATTTTTGACTCACACTGCGCAATTTTTGAACAATTTACCTCTAATTAAGTGTTAAACACAGCAAATTTAGTGTTTAATTTACCAAGTTTAGTGTTAAACCCAGCGAATTTAGTGTTTAATTTATCAAATTTAGTGTTAAACCCAGCGAATTTAGTGTTTAATTTATCAGATTTAGTGTTAAAAACATCAGATTAAACGTTAAATTTGTCAAGTTTAGTGTTAAACCCAGCGAATTTAATGCTTAATTTACCCCTCATTATCCAACCCAGACGCTAGAATAGTCAATCAAACAGGTAATTTGTGTGCTGCGTTGCATCTCTTATCCAGCCCACAATCTATTTAACACTCAATCTGCCAAATAAGCCACATTCTCTTAATACAATTGGTTTATACTTGCCAAATTATTCACAGCACTTGCCAAATTATTCACAACCGAGCATAAAAATGCAGAAAAAAGCACTTTATAAAACCTTTACCACACTCCCTATGCCGCAATTAATTGACTGGAGTTACTTATTTGTTAAGGCATTTACGGGCAATATCCCACTCAAAGCCTTATTAGTCAGTGCGACTCGGATAAAAGTCACGGTAAATGCCTTAGTTGTCTTACAAGATAAGGCACTTTTGATGCCTTCTAAGTCAAATTTTGTGAAGAAAGACCAGCAGCGCATCGTGCTTGAGAATCAATTGCGGCTGATATTTGATGATATTAACGACATTGCGAAAGGCGACCTGCTGATTTTGGACTCGGTGCCTGTGAAGATCACAAAAACCCGCGAAACTCGAGTCATTGATTCAAAAGTAACCCAACTTGTGGTGGGGCATTCAAAGTATGCGGGACAACTTGCGGCAACGTGGGATCCTAAAAAGAATGTCAAGGGGTATTTATTGCAAGGCTGGCAGGAAGATGGCGAGCATCGGGTGGAAGTTTTCTGCTCTAAGGCATCGGGGATATTGGCTAAGCTTGAGAGTGGCAAACGCTACACGGTGCGAGTGACAGCGATTGCGGCCAAGACGGATCCGCGCGATTATTTATGGTCTAATAAGCACAGTCATATCGTGCAATAGAG
>CAZRUL010000058.1:1575-5134 GCA_964603245.1 uncultured Piscirickettsiaceae bacterium | reverse complement strand
AAGCCGCAGGATTTTAAGTCCTGTGTGTCTACCAATTTCACCACCCGGGCAAAAAGTGCGGGCATTATATCCTAAGAAATGGCGTTTTATTGCGGTAAAATCCTGAGTTTTTTGCGCGCGATGTGCGTGGATGAGTGATGGGAATGATAAAACTGTTGGCGTTTGGACTGTTGGTCTGGATTTTTTGGACGTTGTGGCGCAAGTTTCAACAATCGGTGCGTTTGAATAAACCACGCGCGGGCGAATCTTCCAATCATTTGAAGATGGTGGTGTGTGTTGTCTGTCAGACTCACGTTCCAGAGAGCGAGGCGATTGTAAAAGACCATCAAACTTACTGTTGCATTGAGCATATTCCGTGAAAATACTGATTGATTTCTTTCCGATTGTCCTGTTTTTTGTTATATATAAGGTAACAGGTTCTTTATACACCGCGGTTGCCGTGTTGATGGGTTCGACTTTGCTACAAATGTTATGGACGCGCTATCGCACGGGCAAATTTGAGAAAGGGCAGGTGATTACTTTTGGCTTGTTGCTGGTGCTTGGAGGAGCGACGCTGATTTTTCGCGACCCTGCTTTTGTGATGTGGAAAGTCAGTGCGGTGTATGTGGTGTTTGCGCTGGTGTTAATGGGTAGTTTGTGGATTGGCAAGAAAACATTGGCGCAACGTATGCTAGGTAGGGAGCTAGAATTGCCAAGCAAAGTCTGGCGACAGCTAACAATGTTCTGGGGGATTGGTTTTATTGGGATTGCTTTGGTGAACGCGTATTATGTTGAGCTAGCTTTGAGTGCGCGCAGTCAATTATTTAACCAGATTTTGCCAAATTCCGAGGTGGAATTGAGTCAAATTGAGTGTGTTAGCACTACTGCGGCGCAACTTTGTTTAACGGCGCAACAGGCTGAGGCAACGTGGGTCAATTTTAAGTTGTTTGGCACGTTGGGATTGACAGTGATTTTGATGGTTATCACAATGGCGTTTGTGTATAAGTATATTAAAGACAAATAAATAGCAGAGAAAAGGAATGATGAAACAAACTGAGCAACCTATTAAACAAACGGCACAGCCTATTAAACAAACACCACTTTATGCAGCCCATCTTGAGGCTGGCGGTGTGATGGTTGGGTTTGGCGGTTGGCAAATGCCGCTGCATTATGGCTCACAATTAGACGAGCATCAGCAGGTGCGGAGTGATGTTGGGATGTTTGACATTTCGCATATGTGTGCGCTGGACGTTACTGGCAAGGGGGCGGGCGATTTTATGCGGATTTTGCTGGCGAATGATGTGGCAAAGCTCAAAACTCAGGGGCGGGCGTTATATAGTTGTATGCTCAACGAGACGGGTGGGGTGATTGACGATTTGATTGTGTATTATCAGGGCGAAAATCAGTATCGGATGGTGGTCAATGCTGCCACTACGGACAATGATTTGGAGTGGATTGAGCGGCAAGCTACAGCGTTTGAGGTGAATATTGAGGTTTTGTCTGAGGTTGCGATGATTGCGGTTCAAGGTCCGAATGCACGCGCTAAAGTGGCGGAGGCAATGCCTGGGGTTGCACAGATGTGTGCTGAGTTAAAGCCCTTTCATTCCGTCAGTGTGGGATCTCTTTTCATTGCTAGAACAGGTTATACGGGCGAAGATGGGTTTGAGATTATGTTGCCAAAGAAAGCGGCGGCATTTACTTGGAAAATGTTGCTGGAAGTGGGTGTTAAGCCTTGCGGACTGGGGGCGCGCGACACGCTTAGACTAGAGGCGGGAATGAGTTTGTATGGCGCGGAGATGTCTGCGCAGATTTCGCCGTTGGAAGCAGCACTTGGCTGGACGATAGACTTAACCGACGACAAACGGGCGTTTATTGGACGCGCCGCTTTGGAAAAATTAGCCAATGATGGGATCAAAACAGAACTGGTCGGGTTGGTATTAAACGGCAAAGGGGTGATTCGCAATCAGCAAGTGGTAAAAACCAATTTGGGTGAGGGGGCAATCACTTCGGGTAGCTTTTCTCCCACGATGGGCGTGGCAATTGCGCTGGCTCGCGTGCCAAAAAACAGTGCGGGTGCGTGTGAGATTCAAATCCGTGCGCGTTGGGTGGCAGCCACCATTGTTAAACCGCCGTTTGTGCGCAATGGCAAGGTGTTGGTTTAGCCCTCAAACCACAAACAATCAGTATCAATCACAAAATTTGGAGAACAGATGAGCGAAATAGCACAGGACAGACAATATACCAAAACCCACGAGTGGATTTTAGACAATGGCGACGGCACTTATACGATGGGCGTTTCAGATCACGCGCAGGAATTATTGGGCGATATGGTGTTTGTGGAGTTGCCAAGCGATGGCGAGGCGTTTGACCCAGAGGATGAGTTTTGCGTGGTGGAATCCGTCAAAGCGGCTAGTGGTGTGTATGCTCCGACTGAGTTAGAAGTGGTCAAAACAAATGAAGCATTGGACGAAACTCCAGAGCTGGTGAATTCTAGTTGTTATGCAGACGGCTGGCTGGTGGTGTTTAAAGCCGCCCGTGTTGAGGGTTTGCTCAGCGCCGATGAATATCAAAGTTTGCTAGCATCGGAATAAGTTTTGAGCGGAGCATTAGTCGCCTACAAAGGCAAATCTGCGCGCATTATTGGGCAAGCGTTGAACAAATTTGAGTTGGAATTTGAAGACGGCAGCACTCGCCGCGTGCGTGAAAAAGACTTTCGGCTGATTCATCCCGAGTTTGCGAGCGTGACTGCACAATGTGGCACCCCAGATTTTGATATTTTGGCGGAATTTCAATCCGAATCTTTATCGCTTGCAGAGATTACCGAGTGGTTATTTGACGAATATTGCGCGCAAACGGCGTGGTGTGCGTATTTGCTGGTGGAAGATGGATTGTATTTTTATTGGCACAAAGATTTGGTGTTTGTGCGTCCAGAAGCGCAAGTTCAAAGCATTCAAAACAAACGCGATATTGAGATTTTAGAAGCAAAAAGCCTGCAGCGTTGCGTGGATAATGTGCGCGCTAATGTGATTGACGAGCAAGATTTGGCACACATTCAGGCGATTGAAAAAGTGGCGTTGAATCAATCAAAACACGCCAAGATTTTAACCGCACTTGAGCTTAGCAATACCCCAGAGGCGGCGCATCAAGTGTTGCTCACACTGCAACATTGGTCGGAGGCGTTTAATCCTTATCCGCAGCGCCATCAGATTCCTGCCGATGAAGTCAAACCTGTGGCGGAGTGCGCGATTGACCGAGTTGATTTGACCCATCTTAAAAGTGTGGCGATTGACAATGAAAACTCTGATGATGCCGATGATGCAATTAGTGCCCAGGGCAATCGGATTTGGGTGCATATTGCTGACGTGGCGCAATTGTGTCCCGCCAATTCTGAGCTGGACGACTACGCACAGCAGCGCGCTTCTAATTTGTATTTGCCCGATGCGATTATTCATATGTTGCCGTTGGCATTAACGCCGATTTGTGCGCTGGGATTGGACAAAACCTCGCGGGCGTTGTCAATCAGTTTTTGTTTGGAAGATGGCAAGATTAGTGATATTAACGTGGTGCAAAGCACGATTGC
>CAZRUL010000058.1:0-1475 GCA_964603245.1 uncultured Piscirickettsiaceae bacterium | reverse complement strand
ACGCATATCTTCGCGAGTTGCAAACCATTGCCAAAACACACCGAGCGTATCGTTATGCACAAGCGGCAATCAGTCTGAATTTGCCGAATGTAGACGTGCGTCTGCGCGATGGCAGGGCGATTGTCGCACCCCAAAAGGCGAGTGCGAGTCGTGAAATGGTGGAAGAATTTATGATTCTTGCGGGACGGGCGATTGCACAATTTGCCACAGAGCACGACATTCCGATGCCCTACGTGACGCAAGACACAGGCGATTTTAGCGATGAGATATTGGCGAATCAAAGCGCATTGACACTGTCGCAATCGTTTAAAGCGATTAAAGGATTTAAACGCTCGCGCATTTCCACCACGCCTAAATTACACGCGGGGCTGGGGTTGCCTGCGTATATTCGGATCACCAGCCCGTTGCGGCGTTATCTGGATTTGGTGGCGCATCAGCAGTTGTTGAGTTTTATCCAACATCAGCCCGAGGCGTTGCTGGACACTGAGCAAATGAAGGCGCGAATTGGGCAGGTGAATATTTTAATGCGCGACATCGGCAAAACCAACAAAGCCAGCGCTGAGCATTTTAAGTGTTTGTATTTGCGCCAAAACCCAACTTGGCAGGGGCGTGCTGTGGTGGTGGATCGGCGCGGCGATAAAGCGTTATTGATGATGCCAGAGATTGGGATGATGACCCAAATCAAACTCAACGCCAAACATCAGTGTGATGATGAGATTATGCTCAAAGTGGGTCGGGTGGATTTAATCAATCGGCTGGCGAATTTCCAGCCAGTTTAACTTCCAGCCAGCTTAGCCCGCCCTCAATTGCAATCGCATTGCCACGATTTGCCGTCCAATCTCCCAACACCAAACGTGTGTAATCCGCCTCAACGTGGGTGTTTTGGCGATGCGTGTGTCCGTGAATGAGGTGCGTATCGGGGTATTTTTGCATCAGTGCCTCCACCGCGCTTTGATTCACGTCCATAATCTTTGATGATTTGGTTTGTTGCGCCTGTGTGCTTTTCTGACGCAGTTTTTGGCTGATTTTAAGCCGCGTATTCGGACTCAAACGCAAAAAAATAAACTTTGTAATCGGGTGTTGCAATCCTTTTTTGAGACGTTGATACTGCACGTCATCTGTGCATAACTCATCGCCGTGCGTGAGCAGATAGCGGCCTTGCGTTGTGGTCAATAAATACGGCGTTTGAATCAGCCGACAGCCCGCCGCTTGTTCAAATTCCCGCCCTAACAAGAAATCACGATTGCCCACCATCACCGATATCCGCGTGGTTTTAGACAACACCTTGAGTGCATCAATCACGCTTTGATACGGCGCTAGGGAAATATCATCGCCCAGCCACGTATTAAACAAATCCCCCAAAATAAACAGCTGAGTGAATCTGGGCGCAGTCTGTTGGCAAAACTGAATGAATAATTGCGTTTTGAGCGAACCGTCCACCGACAAGTGCAAGTCTGCAATGAATAAAAAACGCG
>CAZRUL010000057.1:0-6550 GCA_964603245.1 uncultured Piscirickettsiaceae bacterium | reverse complement strand
TTTTTTTTGGAGGGTGCGCATCTCTATTTTTACACATCCCTATTTTTGCGTTTTTATTTTTACGCCTTTATTTTTTAATCACAAATTTAATAGAGCGATCATTGCTCAAAATATTGCGCATCGCATCTCTAAAAACAAGTGCTGCCGAATTAGAGCCACCGCATTTGTCGCGCACCGTCGGATCCCACGAAGTGAAGCATTTTTTGGGTCGATCCAAACGCACTGCCATAATATATTTGGGTTTTTCAACGGGCGTGAAACCGACGAAAAATGTGCGTTTTGAACCTTTTTTATTGTAAACGCCATTGGTCAGTAATTCGGCAGTGCCCGTTTTGCCAGCGATGTTGTAGCCTTTGATTTGTGCCCGATAGCCCGAGCCTCTGTTGGACACGACTGCATCTAATAAATGCGCGATTTTTCGGGTGGATTTTGCACTGAAAACGCGGGTGGGTTTGCGCGTATCGGGTGCGTCTTTGAGTAATTTAAGTGACGGCACCGCGCCTTGATTGGCAAACACTAAATACGCTTTGGCGAGTTGGGCGAGGCTGGTATTCATCGGCCCGTAGCCGTAGGAAAGGGTGCGTTTGTCTGAGTTTCGCCACGAATGATAATGGCGCAACACGCCCGAGGTTTCAATGCTGGGCAGCAGCAACAGGGGTGAGCCGAAGCCGAGTTTTTGCCAGGTTTGATACATAGATTTTTTGCTCAAACGCTCGGCAATATTGACTGTGCCTAAGTTGTGCGATTTTTGCAGAATTTTTTTAATCGTCAGTTTGCGATATTTTTTATCAGGTTTGACGTGTCCGATGCGTTTGGTGACGTCAATCAATTCATCATCGGTTGCGGTAATTTTTCGCTGGTCTAAGGCGAGCAACATCGTGAAAGGTTTCATCGTTGAGCCAGGCTCTACTTTGTCGGCGAGGACGCGATTGCGGTAGTGTTTTGGATTGTAATAACGCCTGTCGTTCGGGTCGTCGGCGGGATAATTGGCCAGCGCTAAAATTTCCCCGTTGGGGCTTAAAATAATCGCCGAGCCCGAATCTGCTTCACGCAGCAACACCGCCTTTTTGAGCGCGGCATAGGCGTGAAATTGAATGTTGGCATCAATCGTTAGCGTGATATTTTTGCCGTGTTCCAAAGTATTGATGAGGACAGGATCAAAATAGGAGTGTTTGGTTTGTTGATTTAAATTCAGCCGTGATTTGCCATTTTGCCCTGCCAGCGTGGTTTCAAATTCTGCCTCAATTCCGAATGCGCCCTGTTTGTCGTGATTCATCCGCCCGATGAGTGGCGACAGGGCAGCAAATTTTGGATAATAACGGCGCGCATCTGCTTGCAAAATAATCCCGTGGATTTTTTCTTTTTTGCAAATTTCTTTGCGAATGGTGGTGTTTTCTGCCGCTTTAATGTTCAAAAAAATCAGCCCTTTGTCCAATAAATTGGGTTTATTTTTGACGGTTTTTATTCTGCAAACTCGTATTTTTTGGCGTTTGAGTTGGATAATATTTTGAATCATTGGATCGGTCAGCGTAATATTTTTTTTGATAATCAAATACCGCGAGCCGTGTTTGCGTTTTTTCTCCAAAATCGCACTCAGGGCTTTTTCAGGAAAATTCAGCGCACGGGCAAGTGCTGGAATGTATTCAATTTGGAGCAAAGTCGGATCTAAATTGACTTTTTTAAGCAGTAAATTGCTCGCCAAAATATCCCCATTTCTATCCAAAATATCGCCTCTGCGCGCCAGTTCGGAGAGAAATTTGGTCGCCTGATAATCGGCTTTTTTTTGCAGTGAAATATTGCCCGCCTGAAGTTCGTGAATACTCATCGCGCGATAGAAAAACCCCAGCAACAACAGCGCAAAAAAGTATTTAATCAACCCTTGTCGGTGCCAATAATTTTGCGCTCTGGCAGGCATCAACAGTTGAATTGGTCGCCAAATTTTGGCAAATAACGCTGATTTGATGCGACTAAATTTAGCGTGCAATGGATTCATAATGACAAGATTTTTGTCGGTGTGCGGATCGGGCGCATTTTGAGGATTGTGAGCGCTTTGCTTTTAATTTCCAAACCGCTGATTTTTTGCGAATGATCGGTTAATAGTTGTTTGTGCAGCGCCATAATTTTGTGATTTTCTTTTTTAACCTGCGCCGATTGTTTGTATAAAAGCGACATATCGTGGTGCCAAATAATCGTGTTGATGGACAAAATAATCACGCCCAAAGCCAGCGCAAAATTAATCAGACTGAGTTTGGGCAGATTCAACATTTTTGTGCCACGCGCAGAATCGCACTTCGGGCGCGGCGGTTGCGTTTGAGTTCGGTTTTGCTGGCAAATTGTTTGCCCAAATCTTTGAACGGCATCGGCTCAATCGCGTGATGCATAATCGGCAAGCCTTTGAGCAGCGGTTTGGCGCGTGAGTTTTGCTGGATAAATCGCTTCACAATCCGATCTTCAATCGAGTGAAAACTGATGACCACCAGCCGACCATTCGACGCTAATAATTGGGCGGTTTGCGCTAAGGCTTGGCTGAGTTGCTGCAATTCTTGATTGATAAAAATGCGAATGGCTTGAAAAGATCGCGTGGCAGGGTGTTTATTTTTGTGGGTTTTAACCACGGATTGAATGATACTGGCGAGTTGCGCGGTGGTTTGAATGGGCGCGGTTTGTTGATATTTTTTGAGGGCAGCAGCGATGCGCCGACTTTGTTTTTCCTCGCCATATTGATACAAAATATCGGCAATTTCGACAGCATCCGCACCAGCAAGCCACTGGGCGGCACTGATGCCCGCATTTTGATTCATTCGCATATCCAGCGCGCCGTCTTTGTTAAAACTAAATCCGCGCTCGGCGTTGTCTAATTGGGGCGATGACACGCCGAGATCCAGCAAAATCCCGTCAATTTTTTGCCACAATCCGCGCGCTTTTAGCACCTCAGCCATAGTGGAGAATTCGCGGTGGAATAACTCTAATCGGCTATCTTGCAGGTGTGTTTTGGCGTAATCAATGGCGTGAATGTCTTGATCAAATCCCAGCACTTTGCCTGCCGAACTCAAACGCTCTAAAATCCCGCGCGTATGCCCGCCGCGCCCAAATGTGGCATCAATATAAATTCCGTTTGGGTTGATATTGAGCCCAGCAATCGCCTCATCAAACATAACTGAGTCGTGATGATGTGTTGTCATTTTCAAAAGAATATTTTGTGAAGGGCTGATTTTAATGTCATCACGCGTGATAGTTAGTTAATCATTTTAAATAAGCCAGTCATTTTGCAAATAGCACTTGGATCAATTATTTAGTGTGCATAATTACACACTATGACCAGCAAAGATATTATTAAAAGGCTTAAAGAAGAGGGGTGGATTAAAGTGGGTGGCAAGGGCAGTCATGAAAAATTTAAGCATCCGACTAAATCAGGTCAGGTCATTGTGCCACATCCGCGCAAAGATTTACGCCCTGGCACATTAAACAGTATTTTCAAACAAGCAAAATGGAGTAAGTGATGAGATATTTAGGCTATGTTGAAGCAGGGGACAAAACACACGCAACGAGCGTTGTCCTGCCTGATTTTTCGGGCTGTTTTAGTGCGGCAGACGATGAGCAGGATTTGAATGATGCAGTGCAAGCTGCGGTTGAATTGTATTTTGAAGGCGAAAGTTTTGATTTGCCAATTCCATTGACACTGAGCGAGGTGCAAAAATTATCAAATTTTGATTATCCAGGTGTTTGGATGTGGTTTGAAATTGACACAGATAAAATTTCAACTAAGTTGCAACGAGTGAATATCACGATGCCCACCAATATTTTAACCAAGTTGGATGCATTGGCTGGCAATCAGCACACTTCACGCTCTGGTATGGTGCGTCAATTGGTTGAAAATTTTTAATCATTGTGAGCAAAACTAATCTGACAATCAAAGCAATTGAAAGGGCTGATGGGTCTTTAAGGTATAAAATATTGACGAAATATTGTCAAATTGGCACAAAAAATAGCACAAAAATTGATGCTCAAACTGACGTGAAAACCGAAGCTCAAATTCAGCAAAACGCTAAAAATTCAGCCGAGAAATGCGCTCAATTTCAGCACATTGTTCAATCAACGATTTCACAATCAGCAAAATATATTTTAGGATAAATTATGCGCATTACGCACACGATTAAAGCTAAAAAATGGCTGGCTTTGGCGGGTTTGGTTTGGTTTGTGTATGTGATTTTTCACGTGGCAAGTTTGCTGATTTTTCACGCTGGAGCGGAGGCTTTTAATCGGTTTTACGCGACGTTTTCGCACAGTCCGATGTATTGGCTGATGGTGTTAATATTAGCACTCAGCCTGATTTTTCATATCATTGTGGCGATTGATCGTCAAGTTTTGAATCATTTGAGTGGCGGCGAATCTTACCAAAAACCTTATCCAAAAGCCGTGCCGCGCGTGATTGCGTGGGGCGGTGTGAGTGTTTTGCTGGGGTTTGTGATTTTTCATATTGTCCAAATGCAGCTGATTGGCGAGGCTGATTTGTATGCTCAGATTGGCGAGATTTTTGCCCAGCCGATAATGTGGCTGATTTACGCGCTCGGCTTGTTTTCGCTCGGCGCGCATTTGCATCACGGATTGAGCAATGTGTTGCAAACTTTGGGCATTTCTGCCAAACAACCCCACTGGACGGCGGCTGTGATTGTGTTGCTTTTGATGTCGGGATTTGTGTCAATTTTAATACGCGCCATTTATCGTTAATTTATGGTTAATTTATTGCTAATTTTATATGCTGAATTCATTTGAACCCACGGGTGCGCTAGAAAATCGCTGGAAAAAACATTTGTTTGATTTGGCACTCATTGCCCCGCACAACCGCGACAAACACAAAATTATTGTCATCGGCACAGGATTGGCGGGCGCGTCATTGTGTGCTTCGTTGGGCGAGGCGGGTTATCGAGTGCGTTCGTTTTGCTTTCAAGATTCCCCGCGGCGGGCGCATTCCATTGCGGCTCAGGGGGGTATCAATGCCACCAAAAATTATCAAAATGACGGCGACAGTGTTTGGCGTTTGTTTTACGACACAATTAAGGGCGGGGATTTTCGCGCGCGCGAGTCCAACGTGTATCGTTTGGCAGAATTGAGCAATCAGATTATCGATCAAGTGGTGGCTCAAGGGGTGCCATTTGCCAGAGAATACAGCGGGTATTTGGCGAATCGCTCGTTTGGTGGCACGCAGGTTTCACGCACTTTTTATGCGCGCGGACAAACGGGTCAGCAGCTGCTTTTGGGGGCATACGGGGCGATGAATCGGCAAATTGAACGCGGTCGGGTGACGCATCATTCGCGCTGTGAAATGTTGGAAATTATCACCATTGATGGCAGGGCGCGTGGCGTAGTGGTGCGTGATTTGATCACGGGCAAACTCAGCACACACACTGCCGATTGTGTGGTTTTATGCACGGGCGGTTATGCGAATGCGTATTATTTATCCACCAATGCCAAAGGCTGCAATGCCAGTGCGATTTGGCGAGCCAGCAAACAGGGCGCGTATTTTGCCAATCCTGGTTTTACCCAAATTCACCCAACTTGCATTCCGCCAACGCTTGAGCATCAATCAAAACTCACGCTGATGAGCGAATCTTTGCGCAACGATGGGCGACTTTGGACGCCAAAAAATCAGTCAGATTGTGGCAAAAAAGCCAGCGAGATTTTGCCCGAAGATCGCGATTATTTTTTAGAACGATTGTATCCCGCGTTTGCAAATCTTGTGCCCAGAGATGTTGCCTCGCGTGCCATCAAACATATTTGTGATGCAGGATTTGGCGTGGGCAGCAAAATTCACGGCAAGCGATTGGGTGTGTATTTGGATTTTAGCGATGCGATTAAAACGCTGGGGCTGGACGTGATTGAGGAAAAATACGGCAATTTGTTTGAAATGTATGAGCGCATCACGGGGGAAAATCCGTATCAAACGCCGATGCAAATTTATCCAGCGCCGCACTATTCGATGGGCGGTTTGTGGGTGGATTATAATTTGATGACGACGGTTGAGGGTTTGTTTGCTGGTGGCGAGGCAAATTTTTCTGATCACGGCGCAAATCGGCTTGGCGCCTCAGCTTTGATGCAGGGATTGGCGGACGGGTATTTTATTCTGCCACAAACATTGACTCATTATTTAGCCAAAAATACGTTTGAAAAAGTGGATGAAAATCATCCGCAAGTGGTGCAAAGTTTGAACGCTGCCAAACAGCGGATTGTGCGTTTGATGAATGCGCCAAATCCTCGCCATTCGCCTGATTTTTTTCATCAAAAACTGGGCAAAATTTTGTGGGATGCTTGCGGCATTGACAGGGAAAAATCCAAATTAAAACAAGCGATTGTCGAATTGAATGCGTTAAAAACGCAATTTTGGCACACGCTTAAAATCACTGGCATTGATACAGATTTAAATCAAACTTTGGAGCGGGCAGGGCGCGTGGCGGATTTTATTGAGTTGGGAGCTTTGATGTGCACCGATGCTTTGATGCGCGAGGAATCTTGCGGGGCGCACGCGCGAATGGAGTATTTGTCGGTGAGTGGC
>CAZRUL010000056.1:0-6569 GCA_964603245.1 uncultured Piscirickettsiaceae bacterium | reverse complement strand
TACTCAACCGTCACTGATTTAGCCAAATTGCGCGGGCGATCCACATCCGTGCCTTTAATCAGTGCAATGTGATAACTCAATAGTTGCAACGGAATGGTAAAGATAATCGGCGCGGTAATTCGCCCTAGATTTGTGGTGGTGGGAATAATCGTCATCCCTTCCATCGGCAACACTTGAGCTGCCTCATCTTCAAACACAATCATTTGTGCGCCTCGGGACTTGACTTCTTGCAGGTTTGACTTGAGTTTTTCTAATAATGTGTCGTTCGGGGCAACTGCGATCACGGGCGTGTTTGCATCAATCAACGCAATTGGCCCGTGCTTGAGTTCGCCTGCGGGATAAGCCTCGGCGTGAATGTAGCTGAGCTCTTTGAGTTTGAGCGCGCCCTCAAGTGCGATGGCGTGCATTGCCCCTCTGCCTAAAAATATGGCGTTGTGTTTGTGCTTGAATGTTTTGGCGAGGATTTTAATCGGTGCTTCTTGTTTTAATGTTTTGCGAATTAAAGCGGGCAGGTGATTCAGTCCATCGACAATGGCGGCTTCTTGTGCGCGCGTAATTGTGTTTTGCGTGCGTCCGATGGAAAGCATTAACAAAGCCAGCGAGACCAGTTGTGTGGTAAATGCTTTGGTGGAAGCCACGCCGATCTCCGGGCCTGCGTGAGTTAAGAAGCTCAGCTCTGATTTGCGTGTGAGCGAGGATTCGGCGCAATTGCAAATGCACAGGGTGTGAATGTTTGGCTCGCGTGCGACGACCATATTCAACGCTTGCAAAGTGTCTGCCGTCTCGCCGCTTTGCGAAATGGTGACGAACAAAGTCTTGTCCAAAATCATCGGATTGCGATAGCGATATTCGCTTGCCACTTCAGCCTGACAGGGAATTTTAGCAATGTCTTCAAACCAATACTTTGCCACCAGCCCTGCGTGATAACTAGTGCCACAGGCGATAATCTGCACGTGTTTAATTTGTTCAAACACTGCCTTGGCTTGATGCCCGAATGCCGACACCCGCACCGAGTTTTTGCTCACGCGTGCCTCTAACGTATCAATAATGGCTTGTGGCTGCTCAAAAATCTCCTTTTGCATATAATGCGCATAATTGCCGAGCGATACTTGTCCGCGCTTGAGGTTTGAGGTTTTGATGGGGCGAGTGACTGCTTGCCCGTTGCAATCAAAAATCTCCACCGAGTTGAGGCGAATGTTGGCAATGTCTCCCTCTTCCAAAAAAATAAACTCGCGCGTAACGTCTAGCAGTGCGAGTTGATCCGAGGCAATAAAATTCCCCTCGGGACTGATGCCGATGAGCAGCGGAGAGCCAGAGCGTGCTGCCACAATTTGCTCGGGATGATTCGTTGAGATGATGCCAATGCCATACGCGCCCTGAAATGTTTTGATGGCTTTTTGAGTTGCTGCCAATAATGTCTCGCTGCTTTGTAGGGCGTGATGCACGGCGTGGGCGATGACTTCGGTATCGGTGTCTGAGGTAAAACGATAGCCTTGGGCTTGTTGCTGGGTTTTGAGGCTGAGGAAGTTTTCAATAATGCCGTTATGCACCACCCCGATATTATGATTGCAAATGTGCGGATGGGCGTTTTGCGCCGTGGGTTTGCCGTGGGTTGCCCAGCGAGTGTGTCCGAGTCCTGTTGTGCCACAAAGATTGGGCTGATGGGTCGCGAGGTGTTGCACAAGATTATCCACTTTGCCCACTGATCTGGCGCGTTCCAGCTGATTTTGATTCGTCAGCACCACCACTCCAGCCGAATCATAGCCGCGGTATTCAAGGCGTTTTAAACCCGTCATTAACTTAGGAATAATATTGTGTTTGCTAATGCCGCCGACGATGCCACACATAATTTGCCCCAGTTAAGTTGAGCGAATAATTATATATAATTAGCCGATGATTATTGACTTACACAATCACTCGTATTATTCCGATGGCGTGCTGTCGCCGATGCAGGTAGTGCGTTTGGCGAAAACTCAGGGCTGTGATGTGTTTGCCCTGAGCGATCACGACACCACCGCGGGTTTGGTTGAAGCACGCACGGAGGCAGACGCGCAAGGCTTGGCATTTGTGGCAGGGGTGGAGGTTTCGGCGTTGTGGAATGGGGCGACGATTCACATTTTAGGATTGGGCGTTGATGCAAACAATTCCGTGTTGCAGGCAGGATTGCAAAGACATCAAACATTTAGACGACTTCGCGCGCAACAAATGGCACGCGGGCTGGCAGGGGCAGGCGTGGCAAATGCACTGGAAAAAACTCAGCAAATGACGCACGCACCAACACACACGCCGATGCTGACGCGCACCCATTTTGCACAAATGTTAATTCAAACAGGCGTTTGCAAAGATATGAAAGCGGTATTTAGACGATTTTTAACCCACAACAAACCTGGCGGCGTGATCGCAAAATGGGCGGATTTTGATGAAGTCATTCGCTGGATTCACGCCGCAGATGGAATTTGTGTGCTGGCGCATCCACTGCGTTATCAAATGAAAAATCCTAAAATCAAACGCCTGCTTGCCTCGTTTGCAAATGCGGGCGGGGACGGCGTGGAAGTGGTCGGGGCGCGCAGTAGTGCGGCAGAGATCCAGCGCGTCAATCAGTGGGCGCGTGAGCTCAATCTGCTGGCATCGGTGGGCTCGGATTATCACGGCTGGGCAAATCAAAGCGTGCAAATTGGACGACTGTCCGCACTGCCCGAGGACGCAAACCCCGTGATTAACCGATTATTTTCCACCACCCAATTAAAAGAATATGCACGCTAAAATCTTTGAGATTCACCCCAAAAACCCACAACCGCGCTTAATTCAACAAGCCATCGGGCAATTAAAAAAAGGCGCGGTGATGGTGTATCCGACCGATTCGGGCTATGCGCTGGGCTGTATGCTGGGCAACAAAAGCGGATTTGAGCGGATTTGTGCGATTCGCAATTTGAGCAAACGCCACCATTTTACGTTGATGATGCGCGATTTAGCCCACGTCGGCGAATACGCAAAACTTGACAACGCGGCGTTTCGGTTGCTGAAAAAAATCCTCCCAGGGGCCTACACTTTTATTTTAGAGGCAGCGCGCAACGTGCCGAATCGGTTGCTTTTGACCAAGAAAAAAACCATCGGGCTGCGCATTTCAAGCCACGACGTGGTGCAGGCGTTGCTGTGCGAATTGAATGAGCCGATGATGAGCGTGTCGTTGATTATTGAGGGGTGCGAATTTTTTGACGTGGACGATGTAACCCGCGCGGTGGGTCAGCAAGTGGATGTGATTATTGACAGCGGACATTGCCCGCCCGAGCCCACCACGGTGATTGATTTGTCGCATCATTCGATGGAGATTATTCGCCACGGTGCGGGTGATATCTCTAGGCTTGTGTAGCGTTTGCCAAATTGTTGCAAGATTGATGACACACTTTATTGATGACGCACTTTGTGAATGCATTTGCGCGGGCGTTGATTATCAAAATTAAGCCCTGCGGTTAGTCAGTATAATTAAGCGTTTTTTTTGAGTGCTTAGTTTGTATGAAAACCGCAGAAATCAGACAAAAATTCCTAGATTATTTTCAAGCTAGAGGGCATACGATTGAGCCGAGCGCGTCTTTAGTGCCACACAATGACAAAACTTTGTTGTTTGTGAATGCAGGAATGGTGCCGTTCAAAGACGTATTTAGTCGCGCTGAAACCCGTCCGTATGTGCGCGCCGCCTCGTGTCAGCGTTGCGTTCGGGCAGGTGGCAAACACAATGATTTGGAAAATGTCGGCTACACCGCGCGTCATCACACGTTTTTTGAAATGCTGGGAAACTTTAGTTTTGGCGATTATTTCAAGCGCGAAGCCATTAAATACGCGTGGGAATTTTTAACCGTTGAGCTCAAAATCCCCGCCGACAAACTCTGGGTCAGCGTGTTTGTAGAAGACACAGAAGCCGAGGCCATTTGGGTGGAAGAGATTGGTTTTCCCAAAAGTCGAATCTCGCGTTGTGGCGCAAAAGACAATTTTTGGCAAATGGGTGACACGGGGCCGTGCGGGCCTTCCAGCGAGATTTTCTACGACCACGGCGCACAAATCGCAGGCGGCCCACCAGGGCACGCGGACGCAGACGGCGACCGATATATTGAAATCTGGAATCTGGTTTTTACCCAATACGACCGTCAAGAAGACGGCCACCTAAAACCCCTAGCCGCCCCGTGTGTGGATACAGGAATGGGACTAGAGCGGCTCGCCAGCGTGTTGCAACACAAACACAACAACTACGACACCGATGGCTTTGCCTCGCTCATCAAAGCAATTATCGCCCTCACCCCAAAAACCCAATCCGTCAAACTGAGTGATGCCTCCGTTCGGGTGCTCGCCGACCACATTCGCTCCACCGCCTTTATGATTATGGATGGAGTGATTCCGTCCAATGAGGGACGCGGCTATGTGCTTCGCAGGATTATTCGTCGGGCGATTCGGCACGGACACAAAATCGGCATTGCGCAGGTGTTTTTCTATCAACTCGCGCCCGTGTTAGCCTTGCAAATGCACCGCGTTTATCCCGAACTCAAGCAAAATCTGGCGCAGATTGAGTCTGTTTTGAAACGTGAGGAGCTGCGTTTTAAACAAACATTAACCCAAGGAATGACTCTACTTGAGACTGCCATCGCCCAACTCAACGGCACTCAGATTGATGGCAAAACCGCCTTTAAACTCTACGACACCTATGGCTTCCCACTAGATCTCACCGCAGACGTGGCACGTGAGCGCAATCTCAGCGTGGATTTATCAGGCTTTGCGCGTGAAATGGAGCAACAACAATCCCGCGCTCGTCAGGCAGGGGAATTCAAAACCACCCAAAAAGGCGTTGACGTGCAGCAATCCACCGAGTTTGTCGGCTATCAACAGTTGGAAAATGATGCCATCGTGCGTGCAATCCTCAAAGACGGGGCGCGCGTAGAGAGTTTAGCGGCAGGTGAGCAGGGCATTGTGATTTTAGATGCCTCTAGTTTTTATGGCGAGTCAGGCGGACAAGTGGGCGACAGCGGCACACTCACGAACGAGGTCGCCTTATTTGAGGTTTATGACACCCAAAAGCAGCCCTCAAATGCCTTAGAACATTACGGCAAACTCACCCGCGGCACGCTCTCAATCGGCGACCATCTGCGCGCACAAGTGAATCCAAAACGGCGCAAATGCATCGCCCGCAACCATTCAGCCACCCACCTGCTCCACGCCGCCTTGCGTGCAACCCTCGGCGAGACCATTGTGCAAAAAGGCTCACTGGTGGATGACACCAAATTGCGCTTTGATTTTGCCCGCGAGGACCCCATTTCGCGCCAAGATTTAGACGAGATTGAGGCGTTAGTGAATCTCAAAATCCTTAGCAACAGCCAAGTTTATACCGACATTACCGACATCCAAACCGCTAAAAAGCAGGGCGCAATGGCACTCTTTGGTGAAAAATACGGCGACACGGTGCGCGTGCTAACGATGGGCAGGCGCGATTTTTCCACCGAATTATGCGGCGGCACACACGTCGCGAGGCTCGGCGACATCAGCGAATTCCGCATCACCTGCCAAAGCTCCATCTCAGCAGGCGTGCGGCGGATTGAAGCAGTGACTGGTTTTAACGCCTACCTGTTTGACAAACAACTGGCGCGCGACTTAAGCGCGATTGCCCAGCTCACCAAAACCAGCCGCGCGCAAGTCGTGGACAAAGTCGCACAGCTCATTACCCAACAAAAGGCGTTCGAAAAACAAATCATCGTGTTTCAGCGCCAACTCGCCAACCATCAAAGCGACGCATTGCTTGAGCGGGTGAAAGACTGCCACGGCACGCCATTATTAGTCGCACAGGTGCAAAACATCCCCGCCAAAGACCTGCGCACAATGGCTGACCAACTCAAACACAGGCTCGGCTCGGCGGTGATTGTGCTGGCAGCGGTGAATGAGAGCAAGATTGCCTTAGTGGCAAGCGTTACCAAAGACTTAACTCAGCGATACAAGGCAGGCAAACTGCTCAATTACGTGGCGCAACAAGTCGGCGGCAAGGGCGGTGGACGTGATGATATGGCGCAGGGAGGCGGGCGCGACCGGTGGGGAAATCGGTGCAATCGTGCTGAAGGAGTTGTCTCGCCAAACCGCGCTCGCGATCGGTCAGGATCAAATTGGAAAATTGTTGAAGGGGAAGCTCGGCAAAGACGGTCGCAAGGCCGTCGATGCGGTTGGAGGATTGCTTG
Source organism: uncultured Piscirickettsiaceae bacterium (assembly GCA_964603245.1). GTDB lineage: Bacteria > Pseudomonadota > Gammaproteobacteria > PS1 > Pseudothioglobaceae > CAZRUL01. Next base: position 360 of record CAZRUL010000056.1, on the reverse strand, counting down.
ATCGCTTCGGTCGATGACCTCCGACGTGAGCCCTCAATCCTGGATCTGGGCACTGAGTTTGGACACAGATTCCAAAAATTCCCGAACCGTGTCGGCAATGATTTCTGCGACTGGGCGGATGGCGTTAATCCGGCCCGCGACTTCGCCGGTGAGTGCGACACCCTCTTCGATTCGGCCTTCGAAATAGACGGCCTTGACACCGCCGGCGAGCCCTTGCATCGCATTCTCTTCTCCGGCCTCGATGCGTTCCGTTTTTGCTGTGCGCAATGCCCGAAGCGCGGGTCCCCCCTCCGACCGGAGAAAGACCGTATCGGTTTCCGCGGCCGAAACGATTGCGTTCTTCCAGCCATCGTGAACCGG
>CAZRUL010000055.1:0-6706 GCA_964603245.1 uncultured Piscirickettsiaceae bacterium | reverse complement strand
TTGACAAGCTAATTTTAATCAGCCAAACGCCGATAATCGCCACGTTGAAGGCTAGCCATAACAGTCCTTAATCCTGCTTTTTGTGCAGGCTTGCCGTGGCATTGCTTGTATTTTTTGCCCGATTTGCAAGGACACGGGGCATTTCGCCCAATCTTGCCCAACTCACGTATTGCCACTTCCTCAGCATCTTCCTCCACTCTAACCCTGCCGTGATTTGGTAAATCTTCATATAAATACTCAATTGCGATCAGATTATCTTTGGCTGCTGCTTGCTTGATGAGTTGCTCTGCTTTGTTCCAATCCTCCTTTACTAACTCGCCTTCTTGATATATTTGAGCCAAATCCATCATCGCTTCATGACAACCTAATGCCACCGATTTTCGCAAATAATCCAGCGCCTTTGCTTCCTCGCGCGGATAGGATTTAGTATTAAAATAATAAAACAAACCGCGATACGCCTCCGCATCCTCGCCCGCTTTCAATAAATACTTTTTGGCAACAAGATATTTTTGTTGCACCTGTCTGGCCCTAATTTTTTGTTTATCGCTCAATGGTTTGGATTTTTGTGATGACGTTTGCACCTCATTTTTTGCCTGAGAAGTTTTGTTTTTGTGGGTTTTTTTGGGGTTCTTTTTCTGACTTTTTTCCATTGCTTTGTCCGCTTCTTCTTTTGCTTCTTTGTCCGCGTCCAACAATGCCTCCAACACGTGTCCGCCATATTCTCCGCACGCTTCTCGGTGTCCTCGATCCGCTGCTATTTTCATCAACTTCCAGCCTTCTTCCGCCTCCTTTTCGCCCAAAATCTCACCCGTTGCCAATTTTGCATAACGCGTTAATGATTCCAAATCACAACGCCGCAAGATTTCTTCCTCTGACACATTTTTAAGCCTACTAGCATTTAACTTATGCGCACTGAGACGATATGCTACCTCATAATACAAACCAGCAGTTTTGAGCAACGACGTAAAATTCACGCCATACGCAGGGATAGTGATCACTTTGCCGATATTCATTCTAGCCGCATGCTCATACACCAAACCCGCCTCTAATTTAGCGCGATAATCCAACGAATGCAGTGCTTTGAACAAAATCTCCTGCTCCTCTTGATCTTTCAATTGCACTTTATGAAAACGAAAAATCTCGCGCCGCCTGCCCATCGCAATCAGCGCATCGGTAAATATCCCCACCACCAAATCGCGCACTGTGCGTGCATTGTCAGTGAGTGCCTCGGTGTTTTGTTCGGAACAATCGGCTGGCTCATCGGTTTCTAACTCGGTCAAATGCATCGCTGGATTGCACAACACCCGTGCCTCGTGCAGCGTGTCCCTCAAACTTTGATGAATAAACCCCGCTTCATACAATTCGTCAATTTGCTTAAAAGTCTCCCCTTCCACCAATTCAGTCTGATAGTGCTGAGCAATTTGGAGACAAATCGCTTCCACCACTTTGCGAAAATTTTGCAGCGCATAATTCGGCTGAGTGGTGATAAAGCGCAACGCAGTTTTATAATTAGCAGCAATAGGATGACGAAACGTTTGACTAAAATCAATATCGGTTTTGGGCTCATCGCGCACAGGCTGGGGCAATTTACTCATCGGCAGCATTCCATTAAATCAAAAAAAGCAAAATCTTACCTAAAATAATGTGATGAATGGCAGACAAGTATAAAAAAATATTCAATGATTGTTAAAAACAGTCGTTCGTTAAACCAAAAAAAACCGCCAAAGCATTAAAAATACTCGGGCGGTTTACGTTTTAATCATTTTTTTTTAATTAAATGAATTTCGTGGATTTCGTGGATTTTTTAAAAATAATTTCAAGAAACATTTCAAGAAAAATAATTCACTTAAAAAATCCGTTTTTCGTTTAACCATTCTCTATTCTGTAACAAATATATAAACTAACATGCATTCCAGCAAAGCACCAGCCCCACCAACTAACCGTTGTCGGCTCAGCAGTATTTATTTGAGCACCAGAAAATCCAGCATTCGTATTAAAACTTAAAAGCGACAACACCAAAACCATACATATAAATAATTTTTTCATATTTTTTCTCCTGCAATAGTCACGTTTGAAACTAGATTATATAACGATTGTGAGCGTATTTGGGAGATTAGGAATTATTTAAATGACGCTGGATTTTGCGCCAAAACAGCACCAAAAAAAACGCCCGAGAAAAAATATAAAAAGAAGTGTGAAAAGAGACGCAAAAAGAGGCGTTATAAAATCAAAATAAAACCAAACTTGCCAAGCCTAAAAATGCCACAAATCCCACCACGTCAGTGATTGTCGTGAGAATTACCCCGCCAGCAAGTGCTGGGTCAATGTCAAATTTAATCAATAATGACGGCAAAAATGCACCCGCAAATGCCGCAAAAATAAGGTTAATCACCACCGCCACAGCAATCACTACACTGAGTGCGCCCTCGCCAAACATCAAATACGTAGCGAGCGCAATCACCAGCGCCCAAATAATGCCATTTAGCACACCGATAATCATCTCTTTACTTGCCAGCGTTTGGAGATTAAGCGCGGTAATTTTGCCAGTAGCAATGCCGCGAGTGACTAAAATTAGGGTTTGAGTGCCAGCAATTCCGCCCATCGAAGCCACCACTGGCATCAAAATGGCGAGGGCGATTTTTTGTTGCAACGTTGCCTCAAACAAACCGATGAAAAATACCGCAATAAACGCGGTGATGAGATTCACACCGAGCCAAATACTTCTGCGTTTAGTGCTGTGCAATACTGGCGCAAACACATCCTCCTCGCCATCAAGTCCTGCCATAGACATCACCGAATGCTCTGCTTCATCACGAATCACATCCACCACATCATCCACGGTAATGCGTCCGATCAGACGATTATCAGCATCCACCACTGGCGCAGAAATCAGATCTCGACGTTCAAATAAATTTGCCACTTCACTGGCAAGCATCGTCGCTGGCACGGATTTTGCGGGATTTGGACTGACTAATGTCATAATATTATGACGCGCTTGATGGGTCAGCAAAGCGCACAAATGCACCGATCCGAGATAGGAAAAATCACGATTAACGATAAAAATCTGGTCGGTGTCAGTCGGCATTTGTTTGAGCAAACGCAAATAACGAATCACGGTGCGCACAGTCACATCGGGACGCACGGTGATAATATCGGTATTCATCAAACCGCCAGCAGAATCCTCGGGATACGACAGAACTTGTTGCAAATGAGCGCGGTATTTGTGGTCAAGTGTGAGCAGCAGATTGTGCAAAGCAGACTCGGGCAAGTTCGGCACAATGTCGGCGAGATCGTCAATATCCATTCCTTCGGTGGCTTGAACGATGGCATCAACACTCATCTCAGCGAGTAATTGCGATTGCACTTTGGCATTGAGTTCTTTGAGAATATCGCCCTGAGTTGCGCAATCAATTTCACGCCACAAAATGGCACGATCTTTGGGCTCAATCGCTGCTAATAATGAGGCAATCTCGCCAGCGTGAAGTTGTGAAAATTCGGCAATAACGGATTCGTAGGCAGAATCTTCCAACAAAATCAACACCCTTCGGAGGCAGGATTTAAACGAATTGTTGTTGGATTCTTCCATAAATTTATTGTGGATTGTTGCTGATTACTGCGGATTATTGACTGATTGCTTGATGAATTTATGAGTGAATAATGTCGCTAAAAAATCACTGATTGCACTCATTATTTGCGCTACAAACACAAAACAAGGCGAAAAATCGCCCTGCTCTGCTCAACTTAATCGTGAAAATTATTTTCTGTGATTGTTGAGTTTTTCCTTGTGTTTTCTGATTTGCGCATCTAATTTATTCACCAATTGATCGATGGAAACATACATATCGTTGCTTTGCGCTTTGGCAAATAAATCTGCGCCTCTCACGTGCAAAGTAGCCTCGGCTTTTTGAATGTTTTTGTCAACTTCTAAAATCATATTAACGTTAATCACTTGATCAAAATGATGCTTGATTTTGGCTAATTTTTCAGAAGAATGTTGTTTGATAGCGTCGGTAACGCTGAGATGGTGACCAGAAATATTTAGTTGCATATGCACTCCTATTTGGTTTGAAATACGATTATATTGTGTCATAAACTTGCTTTGAGTGTGAAGTATTTGCAGAATTTTTTGCCAATCTTTCTGTTCAAAATAAAAAATCCTGCAGTTTTGATTTTTTGGTTTATAATTTAGCACTTTAACTTATGTATTAGGAATTTTATCAATGATTGCGATTAACGAAGACACCAACGAACTCAGCGCAAGAAGAATCAAACTACAAGCTGATTTTAAAGAATATAGCGATACAAATGGCTTTTCATACGAAGAATGGATTAACCCACCCGCTGGGCATTTTTACGAAGGTTATAAAAAAGAATTGGCCGACATTGATGCACAAATGGCACCGCCTTTAACGTATCAATAAAACACAGCCAAATCAACACAGGTTAGTTTTGTGTTTTTCCTAAAATACGCCGATTTTTAAGCGTTTATTTAAAAAGCCCCTTTTGGGGCTTTATTACTTTGAATTGATTTTGCTGACAATTGTAGTTGAATTATGTCTTATTTAATGTCAAATTACGCACCGCTTGAAATTGCTTTTAGCAAAGGCAAAGGGTGCTGGCTCACGGATGATAAAGGTGTGCAATATTTAGATGCACTCTCAGGCGTTGGCGTGGTCGGTTTGGGACATTGTCATCCTGATATTACGCGCGCCATTCAAATTCAGGCGGGCGAATTATTACACACCAGCAATTGGTATCAGATTCCTCTGCAAGAGGCTTTGGCTGAGAAACTCTGCAAATTATCCAAAATGGACAAAGCATTTTTTGCCAATTCGGGTGCGGAGGCAAACGAGGCAGCGATCAAAATCGCGCGTCTTTTCGGGCATCAAAAAAACATCAGCACGCCGATTATTATTACTGCCAAACAAAGTTTTCACGGACGGACGATGGCAACCCTGAGTGCGACTGGCAATTCAAAAGTTCAGGCTGGGTTTGCGCCATTGGTTGAAAAATTTATCTACGTGGATTTTAATGATGCAAATGCCATCGCTCAGCACGCCGATAATCCCAATGTAGTCGCGGTGATGCTTGAGCCGATTCAAGGGGAAAGTGGGGTGATTATTCCCGATGAAAATTACCTCAATCAGGTGCAAGCAATTTGTCAAAAAAATCATTGGCTGCTGATATTAGACGAGGTGCAAACTGGCATTGGGCGCACTGGCAAACTCTTTGCGCACCATTACAACCATCTCACGCCCGACATTTTGACGCTGGCAAAAGGACTCGGCAATGGCGTGCCGATTGGTGCGTGTTTGGCGCGCGGTTTGGCTGCAAAATTATTTCAACCAGGAATGCACGGCTCTACTTTTGGCGGCAATCCGTTGGTGTGCAAAACCGCTCTCACTGTGCTTGAAATCATTCAGCGCGACCAAATTTTGGACAATGTTGAGCAGATGAGCAGATTACTATTGTCAAACTTGAAAACCGAACTCGCCCATTCCAATAAAGTGCGTGAGATTCGCGCCAAAGGGCTGATGGTTGCCATCGAATTAAATCAAGATTGTGCTGGTTTGCTGACGCAAGCACTGAGCCAAAATTTACTGCTAAATATCACTGGGCGCACCATTCGCCTATTGCCTCCGCTGATTATCAATTCAGCTGAAATTCTTTTATTAACCCAAAAAATCCGCAACCTGATTGACGCTTTGTAAGCAAAAAATTTGGGCAAGGAGTTGTTATGCAACCACATTTCATTCACCTAAACGATCTGCCGATCAATGATTTACAGCAAATCATTGATCACGCCATTACGCTAAAACAACAGCACAAAGCGGGCAAAATTAACCAAACCCTGCAAAACAAAACGCTGGGAATGATTTTTGACAAGCCCTCCACTCGCACCCGAATTTCGTTTGAGGCGGGAATGACACAACTCGGCGGGCACGCATTATTTTTGTCCAGCAAAGACATTCAAATTGGTCGGGGCGAGCCGATTACCGACAGTGCTATTGTGATTAGTTCAATGGTTGATGGCATTATTATGCGCATTTCAAATCACGCCGACATTCAAACATTTGCGCAAAATGCCTCGGTGCCAGTGATTAATGCCCTGTCCGATGAGTCGCATCCGTGCCAATTACTCGCCGATATGATGACGTATCAGGAACATCGGGGCTCAATTGCGGGCAAAACTGTGGCTTGGATTGGCGATGGCAATAATATGTGTCAATCGTATATGCAGGCTGCCGAATTGTTTGGTTTTACGCTCAATATTGCCACGCCTGAGCACTATGCGCCGACGGCGAAATTTATCAAAAAATATCAAAATTCTATCCGTTTTTGTGCAAGTGCTGAGATGGCTTGTCAGGGTGCGGATTTGATTGTGACCGATGTTTGGACGAGTATGGGGCAAGAGTTGGAAGCGGCTGAGCGGGCGACGATTTTTGCGGGCTTTCAAGTGGATAAAACCCTGATGGCACGGGCTAATTCAGACGCGGTATTTATGCATTGTCTGCCTGCACATCGTGGCGAAGAGGTGGCAGCTGAGGTGATTGATGGCGCGCAAAGTTTGGTGTGGGATGAGGCGGAAAATCGCCTGCATGCACAAAAAGCGTTGTTGTTGTTTTTGTTGGGTTAAACGCTGGTCTAAATTCTAAATTCTAAATTCTAAATTCTAAATTCTAAATTCTAAATTCTAAATTCTAAA
>CAZRUL010000054.1:2636-6876 GCA_964603245.1 uncultured Piscirickettsiaceae bacterium | reverse complement strand
ATGCCTGATTATTCAGCAGAGATGGCAGCAAACGGTTCAAGATTTGGTGCTCGTCAAGGTAATTATTCTCAAGCAGAGGCTATGGAGATGAGAGAGTCAGGCAATATGCCACAGTTTGCTCAGGAAGGTGGTTATAGAGGTGGATTTGCTAATTATTCTGGTTTTACAGAAGCAGACGATAGCGCAGTCATATAAGTAATTTTGACTGTTGCCCTGTTAAGACGCTTGTTTGCAGTCTTAGCAGGGCATTTTTTATGAGCATTGGCATTACAACCAATCAAGCCCCATTCAACGCTCAGTTAATCAACGGCTGACAATGATTGATGTTCGCGGTGTTTAATTTAACTCGTCTTTATTGATTGTCCTTATTCGTCGCCCTTATTTGTCATTCTTATTTGTTAACTCCCCTCAAACTATGCAAACCCCCATCAATTTTCTAGAAGACTTTATTCACAAAGCATCCTCTAGTGGGATTTTGCTCATCTTCACCACGATACTTGCGCTGATATTCAGCAACACGTTCTTAGCGCCGATGTATGATGCGTTTTTGCACATTCCGATTGAGATTCGCTTCGGTCCGCTACATCTTGATAAGTCACTTTATCATTGGGTGAATGATGGATTGATGGCGATTTTCTTTTTGTTAATCGGGCTGGAAGTCAAACGCGAAGTGCTAGAAGGGCATCTGTCCTCGCCCTCGCAAATCGTGTTGCCTGGAGTTGCCGCGGTGGGTGGAATGGTCGTGCCCGCGTTGATTTATTTGGCATTCACGCAGGGTGATTCCGTGGCAGTAGATGGCTGGGCGATTCCGACGGCGACTGATATTGCGTTCGCACTTGGGATTTTGTCTCTGCTCGGCAAACGCGTGCCAGTGTCGCTTAAGATTTTTTTGATGGCGCTGGCAATTATGGACGATTTGGGCGCGATTATTGTCATTGCACTGTTTTATACCGCCGATCTTTCTATTTTGTCCATCGCGATAGCGCTGCTTTCTCTGTTGGTTTTGATTGCGCTCAATCTATTTGGCGTGACGAAGAAGTCGGCGTATTTCATCGTTGGCACGATTTTGTGGATCAGTGTTTTAAAGTCTGGCGTGCATGCAACTTTGGCGGGCGTGGCGTTGGCATTTACCATTCCGCTGCGTGCGTTTGATGCACACAACCGTCCGCTTTCTCCGCTCAAAGAAATAGAAGTCGGGCTGCACTTTTGGGTGGCGTTCTTTATTCTGCCGTTGTTTGCGTTTGTCAATGCGGGCGTGGACGTGTCTCAAATCACATTGTCTCAAATGAACGGCAACGTGCCACTCGGCATTATGCTGGGGTTGTTTATTGGCAAGCAGGTGGGGGTGTTTGGCTTTAGTTTTATTGCGATTAAACTCAAATGGGCAAAGCTACCGCAGGACAGTAATTGGTTGCAATTGTATGGCGTGTCGGTTTTGACGGGCATCGGCTTTACGATGAGTTTGTTTATTGCGTCGTTGGCGTTTAATGATGATAAGTTGTTTCAATACACCGACAGACTCGCGATTTTGTTAGCCTCGTTTGCCTCGGGTGTGGTCGGGTATTTGTTGCTCAGAGCGGGCGGACGCAAAACCAGCAACAGCAATCCATCAAATCCTTAAAACACATCGGTTGGAATGTCAGCGCGTCCCAGCCATTGCCTAAACACCGTTTGAATTCGTTCCAACTCGACAGCATTCTCCGCCTCAAAGCGCAACACCAAACACGGCGTGGTATTTGAAGGACGCACCAACCCCCAGCCCGTGGGATAATCCAGCCGCACCCCATCAATCGTGGTAATGTTGGCATCCGCAAACGCACCGCTTGCATCATTCTTCAAATCCCCCGCCAAATCGCTGGCTAAATCCTGCTTCAAAACACCCAGCAGCCTGTCCATCGCGCTAAATTGAACCCCTTGTTTGCTAAACGGAATGTTAATCTCAGGCGTGTTGAGTTGATTCGGTAATTGTTGAAACACTTCGGCGCAGGTTTGCGTGGTATTTGAGAGAATCTCCAGCAGCCGCGCCCCCGTGTAGAGCGCATCATCAAAACCATACCAACGTTCTTTAAAGAAAATATGCCCCGACATCTCGCCGCCGAGCATCGCCCCTGTTTCCGCCAGTTTTGCCTTAATAAACGAATGCCCTGTGCGCGACATAATCGCTTTGCCGCCGTGTTTTTCAATGTCTTTGGCTAAAAGCGAAGTGCATTTCACATCAAACACAATCCCTGCCCCCGAATGACGCGATAAAACATCTCTGGCGTAGAGCATCAGCTGTCTGTCCGCCCAAATAATCGCCCCCTGATTGTCAATCAAGCCCAGTCGGTCGCCATCGCCATCAAACGCCAGCCCTAAATCCGCCCCCGTGGCCCTAACTTCTTGAATCAACGCCTCCAAGTTCTTTGGATTAGAAGGATCAGGATGATGATTGGGGAAATTTCCATCCACCAAGCAAAACAATTTATCCACCCGCACGCCCAGTCGCTCAAACAGTTGTGGGGCGATATTGCCCGCCACGCCATTCCCACAATCCACCACAATATGCAACGGTTTGTTTTTGTTCAGACGAATATTTGCCGCAATCGTATCAATATAATCCTGTGCAATGTCAATTTGCGCCCCCGTGCCTGCCCCGAAGCTGAAGTTTTGTGTTTGAATGCGCTGACATAACGCTTGAATTTCCGCCCCTGAGAGCGTTTTGCCCGCAATCATCACTTTAAAGCCGTTGTATTCGGGCGGATTGTGCGAGCCCGTAATCATCACCGCTGAGGTTGCGACCTTAGTATGCGCGGCAAACGACACCACGGGCGTAGGCACCATCCCGATGTCCATCAAATGGCAGCCGCTTTGTTTCAATCCCGCCTTTAAACCCGCCATCAACGCCAATCCGCTGAGCCGTCCATCGCGTCCGACCACGATATTGCGCTCGCCTTGGGCAATTGATGCGCTGCCGATGGACAAACCGATGAGTTTGGCAGTGGCTGGGGTTAAATCGGTGCCGACAATCCCGCGAATGTCGTAGGCTTTGAAAATGTCGGGGTTGATGGCTGGATTGATGGAGGAATTTGAGGGCATATTGAGTAATGTTTTGAAATAAAGCCCCGTATTTTATGATTTTCTTGCTCTAATAAATGGCTTTCCCGTGGTTTCTTTTCGTCAATCATCAACACAAATGGCTTTCCCGTGGTTTCTTTTGTCAATTTTTAACGTGTTCGATTGATTTTTTGACCTCAGCCGTGATTTTGCGTAAAGACACAGACTGATTTTTGCCTAAGGCGTGATTTATGTATAAGATAGCGATTTATTTTTCACCTGCCCCCATTTTGCGATGATTTCCCAGACCCTTGAAGTGATTGAAATTCACGCTAACACGATGATTTTGCAGCCCTCGGGTTCAAGTTGTCACAGTTGTAGTGCGAATAAAAGCTGCGGGACGGGGATTTTGGCGGGTGTTTTCAAGCCTCAACGGATTGAGCGGGCAATAACACCTGAAATGCAGCTTGAAATGCAGTCTGGGACGCAACCTGTGCAAGTGGGGGATTTAATTACTGTGGAAATGGCGACTAAAACCCTGCTTTTTCACGCATTTATGGGCTATATTTTCCCGATTTTGGCGTTATTTGCGGGCAGTGCCTTAGCAATGGTTTGGTTTCCTGAGCGTGAGGGCGTGCAAATTGGCTTTGGCGTGCTGGGTTTTGTCGGCGCGCTGCTGACGTGTCGGATTTGGCTCAAATAATCCAGCCAAATGCTTCATTTCTACAGCCAAATTCAAAAAACAGACGTCCAAATTCAAAAAACAAACATCCGAATGCATCATTTCTCTGTCCAAATCCAAAAAACAAATAGCCAAATGCTGTTGCCGTCTATCCAAATGCATCATTTCTCTGTCCAAATCCAAAAAACAAATAGCCAAATTCTGCTGCCGTCTGTCCAAATGCATCATTTCTCTGTCCAAATCCAAAAAACAAATAGCCAAATGCTGTTGCCGTCTATCCAAATGCATCATTTCTCTAGCCAAATGCTTCATTTCTCCAGCCAAATCCATTTTTTTCCAGAAAAATCCTACTGGTGTTTGTTTTCAGCGCTTAAAAAAATAATTCCAGCCCCAATCAACTACTTTTTTGCCGTTAAAATCTTTTTTTTAGCCCCAATCAACTGCTTTTCTATTGCTCAGATCTACTTTTTTGCCGTTAAAATCTCTTCCTAGCCCCAATCATCTACTTTTCTGCCGTTAAAATCT
>CAZRUL010000054.1:0-2536 GCA_964603245.1 uncultured Piscirickettsiaceae bacterium | reverse complement strand
TGCCGTTAAAATCTCTTCCTAGCCCCAATCATCTACTTTTCTGCCGTTAAAATCTCTTCCTAGCCCCAATCATCTACTTTTCTGCCGTTAAAATCTTTTTTTAGCCGCTGATATTTGTTTTCAGCCCTTAAAAAATAATGTTTTGGTGCAAATAAATATTTTTGTATGGCATTGAATGCAAAAAATGCCACAAAAATCCAGTTTAACCCCGCCATCTCGCCATTTACCGCGTATTTATTTAAAAGCCAGCGACTTACCTATAGGTATAATCGGCTGTTTTTGTAAAATCCACGCGTTATGGCACATCAAGACATTGACCCGATAGAAACCAAAGAATGGCTGGCTGCCTTTAAATCAGTCGCGCGAGTGGAGGGCGAGGACAGGGCGAAGTTTTTGCTCAATCAACTGATGGATATGGCGCATCAGGCGGGGATGGACTTGCCGAGTGGGGTCAATACCGCCTATTTGAATAGCATTGCGCCAGAGGTTGAGCCGAATGATGCGATTCACGCCGACATTGAGGAGCGGATTTCTGCGATTATTCGTTGGAATGCAATGGTGATGGTGGTCAAAGCGAATCAATTGCCTTATGATTTGGGCGGACACATTGCTTCGTTTGCCTCAAGCGCGACTTTATACGAGGTTGGGTTTAATCATTTCTACCGCGGGCCCGATGCGGAGCAAGGTGCGGATTTGGTGTTCTTTCAGGGGCATATTTCGCCTGGGATTTATTCGCGGGCGTTTTTAGAAGGGCGGATTACTGAGGCACAAATGCGTAAGTTTCGACAGGAAGCGTGTCAGGACGGGCTGAGTTCGTATCCGCATCCGTGGCTGATGCCTGATTTTTGGCAATTCCCCACGGTTTCTATGGGACTCGGGCCGATTATGGCGATTTATCAGGCGCGTTTTATGAAATACCTGCATCATCGCGAGATTAAACAAACCGACAAACGCACCGTGTGGGCATATTTGGGCGATGGCGAGACCGATGAGCCCGAATCATTGGGCGCAATCTCAATGGCAGGGCGTGAGCAGTTGGACAATCTTATTTTTGTGGTGAATTGCAATCTACAACGCCTCGATGGGCCGGTGCGTGGCAACGGAAAAATCATTCAAGAGTTGGAAGGAATGTTTCGCGGGGCGGGTTGGAATGTGATTAAAGTGATTTGGGGCGGCAAGTGGGATGCATTGCTGGCGAAAGACACGGACGGACTGCTGAAGCAACGAATGGAAGAGGTGGTGGACGGCGAATATCAGGCATATAAAGCCAAAGACGGGGCTTACGTGCGCAAACATTTCTTTGGCAAGTCGCCCGAGTTGCTGGCAATGGTGGCGGGGATGAGCGATGATGAGATTTACGATTTAAACCGTGGCGGACACGACCCCTATAAAGTGTTTCAAGCCTATGCGGCGGCTAAAGCTTGCAGTGACAGACCGAGTGTGATTCTCGCTAAGACCGTGAAAGGCTACGGAATGGGCGAGGCGGGCGAGGGGCAGAACACAACCCATTCACAAAAGAAGCTAGGACTCAAACAAGTGGCAAAATTTGCCCAGCGCTTTGATGTGCCTGTGACTAGAGAGGACGTGGCAGCGTTGAATTTCTACAAACCTGCGGCTGACAGTGAGGAAATGATTTATTTAAAAGCCAGACGCGCCAAACTCGGTGGCTCATTGCCTGTGCGTTCGTTTGAACTGGAGGCGATTAAAGCGCCCGAGCTCAGCACCTTTGCAACATTACTCAAATCTAGCGGTGTTCGTGAGATTTCCACCACGATGGCACTCAATCGGATGATCGGCTTGCTGGTGCGCGACAAACAACTCAGCGATAAGATTGTGCCGATTATTCCAGACGAGGCGCGCACCTTTGGGATGGAGGGATTGTTTAGACAGTTGGGGATTTATTCAGCATCGGGACAACTCTACGAGCCAGAGGATTCGGCGAAAGTGATGTGGTATAAAGAAGACAAGAAAGGGCAGGTGTTGCAAGAGGGGATTAACGAGGCGGGGGCGATTTCGGATTGGATTGCGGCGGCGACTTCTTATGCGACGCACAACATTACGATGATTCCGTTTTATATTTACTACTCTAAGTTTGGTTTTCAACGGGTCGGTGATTTGGCGTGGGCAGCGGGCGATATGCAAGCCAAAGGTTTTTTAATCGGTGGCACGGCGGGACGCACCACACTCAACGGCGAGGGCTTGCAACATCAAGACGGCGAGTCGCATATCATTGCCAACACGATTCCGAATTGCATTTCGTATGATCCCACCTATGCTTACGAGCTGGCGGTGATTATTCAAAGCGGGATTTATCGAATGTATGAGCAGCACGAGAACGTGTTTTACTACATTACCACGATGAATGAACTCTACACCCATCCCGAGATGCCTAAAGACGCGGAGCAGGGCATCATCAAAGGAATGTATTTGTTGAAAGAAGTAGCGGCGGGCAATGTTGAAGCGAATACTCAAACGAATGCGAGAGTGCAACTCTTAGGTACTCAAACAAATGCGAGCGTGCAACTCTTAGGCTCTC
>CAZRUL010000053.1:0-6977 GCA_964603245.1 uncultured Piscirickettsiaceae bacterium | reverse complement strand
TTAACTTTTCTCAAAACGATGACGTTAGCGCCTGGCTATCAGTCCAGCGTGACGCACGTGATTTTGGCGCGCGATTTGTATCGTGCCTCGGCGTTGGGCGACGAACCCGAGCCGCTGGAAGTGGTGTCGCATCAGTTGCAAGATTTGGATCAATTGGTGTACCAGCAGGATTTGACCGAGGCGCGCTCTATTGCAGCTTTGTATATGGCGCGTGCGTTTTTGGCTTAATTTTTGAGACGCTGCAAAACTCAACATCGCGCATTATTTTATAATTTTTTTGGCTGATTTATGCAAAATCCAACGCTACAGATTCCGTCAAATTTTTGGCTAGATTTGCCGAGCACGCCTTTTCCCGCGCTTGAATGTGCGCTCAATCACCCAAATGGATTGATTGCCATCGGCGGGGATTTGTCCGCAAAGCGTTTGTTGGATGCGTATGCGCGCGGTATTTTTCCGTGGTATAACGAAGATGAGCCGATTTTGTGGTACAGCCCTGATCCGCGTTTGATTATTACCCAAAAATCGCTGCACATTTCTAAAAGTCTGCACAAAATCCTGCGCCAAAAACGGTTTGAAATTAGAACAAATACAGCGTTTTCTAAGGTGATTGAACAGTGTCGCACCAGCAATCGGGCAAATCAACAAGGCACTTGGATTACGCAGGAAATGACGCACGCATATCAGGATTTACACGCGCAGGGCTATGCGCATTCGATTGAAACATATCAAGATAATCAACTGGTCGGCGGTTTGTATGGCGTGGCATTGGGGCGTGTATTTTTTGGCGAATCGATGTTTTCTTTGGTGAGCAATGCTTCAAAAGTGGCGTTTGTGCATTTGCTCAATCACAGCGATTATCAGTTGGTGGATTGTCAAGTGGAAAGTGCGCATTTGCAACGTTTGGGTGCGTTTAGCATCAAACGGGATTTGTTTGTTAAAACGCTGAACAGATTGCTGTAAAATTCCGCGTTATTTTGAAATTGACCCAATAAAAATATGAAACAAATAGCACGATTGATGGTTTTAATGTGGATTGTAGCAGGCCTGTCGGCTTGTGGCACGAGTGGGCTTTTAAAATTAGTCACCTCGGAGAGAGAGCGTGATTTGAGCGCGCATCTGTTAAAAGATGACGACAAATTAACCAATTATTATAAAACCCACAAAGTGGATACCGCCGATGATACAAGGGGTTCAGCGGTGGCTGACATCAATCAAGCGGTGCCATCGGGCCATCAAAATACCACTGCTGGCAAAGATGCTTTTGCCCAATCGATGAAATACACGCCATCAACAGGCAGCACTTTTGAGCAACAGATGAGATATGTGCCAGCGCAAGATGCAGCCGCTACCAGTGATACGTATGAGCGCACAATCGATTTAGAAACGGGGCCGATTATTGCCTTTGATATTGACATTCTGCCACACAATTCTAAATAATTGTTGGATCACTTTTCTTACAAAAATCACACACTGCACGTTGAATCTGTTGCCGTAACAGATTTGATGGATGCTTACGGTTCGCCCCTCTACGTCTATTCGCGCGCCGCTATTCAACAAAATTGGCGTCAGTTTGATGATGCATTTGGCACTCATCCGCATTTGATTTGCTACGCGGTGAAAGCGAATTCTAATTTAGCGGTGTTAAATACGCTGGCTAAACTCGGCTCGGGTTTTGATATTGTTTCACTCGGTGAATTAGAGCGTGTTTTAAAAGCGGGTGGCGCGCCAAGTCGGTGTGTTTTTTCAGGCGTGGGCAAGACTACAGAGGAGATTCAACGCGGACTATCGGTTGGGATTCGCTGTTTTAATGTGGAATCCGAAGGTGAATTAGCCCGCATTGAGCAAATAGCGCGTGCTTCAAATACCACTGCGCCGATTTCTATTCGGGTTAATCCCGATGTGGATGCTCACACCCACCCTTATATTTCCACGGGACTCAAAGACAACAAGTTTGGGGTGGCAATGGAGCAGGCACTGGCTTTGTATCAGCGCGCCCACGACTCCAAATATTTGAGCGTGCGGGGGATGGATTGTCACATTGGCTCACAAATCACCACGCAAGCGCCGTTTTTAGATGCGCTCGACAAGCTGCTAGATTTGATTGCTCGTCTTAATGCACGCGGTATTTGCATTGAACATCTAGATTTAGGCGGCGGTATCGGCATTCAATACGACAATGAGCCCACGATTGACGTCCATTCCTACGTTCAAGCCATCCTTAAAAAGGTGGGCAATCTAGAAATTATCTTAGAACCTGGCAGGGCAATCGTCGGCAATGCAGGCGTGTTCATCACGCAAGTGGCGTTTTTAAAACAAACCGCCGACAAATCCTTTGCCATTATTGATGGGGCAATGAATGACCTGCTCCGTCCTGCGTTTTATAACGCCTATCATCAGGTATTACCAGTCGCACAAAACACCCCAAATGGCATTGATGCGCGTTGGGATTTAGTCGGCCCAGTCTGTGAAACAGGGGATTTTCTCGCCAAAGACCGACCATTATCTTTGTGTGAAGGCGATTATTTGGCATTAATGTCGGCAGGTGCGTATGGTTTTACGATGAGTTCTAATTATAATTCCCGTCCTCGGGTGGCTGAAGTGATGGTGTTTGATACACAACACGCCCTCATTCGCGCCCGCGAAACCCTTAACGATCTGTTTGCTAACGAATATTTGCTTTATGACTAAACTCACCAACCATCAACACAAGTTCCTGCGCTCGCTCGGACACGCACTGCATCCTGTTATTATGATAGGACAACACGGTTTAAGCGCGTCTGTGATCGCTGAAATGCATTTGACAATGACCAAACACGAGCTGCTGAAGATTAAAATCCGCTCAGAGAGTCGTGCCCAAAGGCAAATAATGATCGATGCCATCGTGCGTGAGATGCGCGCCCATCTGATTCAAGTCATTGGCAACATCATTGTGATCTATCGTGCCTTTGTTGAAGCCCCACAAATCCTTTTACCGCGTAGATAATTGCGTTTTTTGATGCCCCATCTGCTGCGTTTTCCCACTCTATGAGCCACATTGCCATCAGTGCTGCCGAGGTTTCAGGGGATTTACTCGCCTCCGCGTTGATTAAATCGCTTAAAACTCAAACACCAAACCTCCAAATCACGGGACTAGCAGGCGATAAAATGCACGCAGCAGGCTGTCGTCGGTTGTGGAATATGCAACGTGTGAATGTGATGGGGCTGAGTGAAGTCCTACGTAAGCTGCCCGCGTTGCTAAAACTCCGCCGTGAGATGATTCAACACTTCAAAACCCATCCGCCTGCGCTGTTTATTGGGGTGGATGCACCTGATTTTAACTTCCACATTGAGCGTTGTTTGAAGCAACACGGCATTAAAACCGTGCATTTTGTCTCGCCTTCGGTCTGGGCGTGGCGCGCTAGTCGTATGCGCAAGATTAAACAATCCACCGATTTGATGTTGTGCGTGTTTCCCTTTGAGGTTGCACTGTATCAAAAACACCATCAGCGCGCTGTGTTTGTCGGACATCCACTCGCTCAAAGCCTGAGTCCGCGCCCAAATCACACAAGCACCCACCGTATTGTGCTAATGCCCGGCTCACGTCGCGCTGAAGTGAAACACTTATTGCCCGAAATGCTGTCCGCAGTAAAGATTTTGCACGCTCAAAACCCCAAACTAAGCTTTCATTTAGTGCTTGCGAATGCCACTTTAGCCGCGTCCGTAGCCTCACAATGTCAAAATACCCCCGTGAATTTGTCCATCGGAGATGCCCACGCCCAGATTGCGCGCGCAGATTTGGTGCTGGTGGCCTCTGGCACGGCGACTTTAGAGGTAGCCCTCATCGGTGTGCCAATGGTAGTGGTGTATAAACTCTCCAAACTCACTCATTTTGTGGTCTCGAGAATGCTCACCACGCCCTATGTTGCCCTGCCAAACGTCATAGCAGGGCGCGCACTCGTGCCAGAATTGATTCAAAATAACGCCACAGGCAGCAATATTGCACGCACCGCCCGCATTTTACTCAGCCAGCACAACAGTTTGCGACGCGCCGAGCTGATTGCGTCCTTTCAACAGCTCCATCAACAGTTACAACCGCCCTCAGAACACACCGCCGCACGTGCAATTTTGGACTTAATCGATGCATAATTGCGCCGATATTGTGCGTCTAGCCTTAGCAGAAGACGTTGGCACGGGAGACGTATCCGCACAACTGTTGCCAAATGTTCCAGTGCGCGCCACAATTACCGCCAAACAGTCCGCTATCATCTCAGGGATTGACTACGCCAGCCAAACTTTCGTCCAGATGGATCCAAATATTGTGCTAAATTGGCACGTGGTAGACGGAGATTGCGTGCATTCCGAGCAAATATTGTGCGAACTCGCAGGGTTTGCGCCCGCTATTATCACCGCCGAGCGCGTTGCACTGAACTTTTTGCAAACATTGAGTGCAACAGCGACCCAAACCCGTGCGCTAATGGACAAAATCAGCCACACAAATACCGTGATTTTAGACACGCGCAAGACATTACCCAACCTCAGAGCCGCTCAAAAACACGCAGTAACCCACGGCGGCGGCGCAAATCATCGGATGGGATTGTATGATTGCGTGATGATTAAAGAAAACCACCTGAAAGCATTCGGCTCAATCACCCAAGTGATGGACAAAGTGCATCAAACTCAGCCGAATCTGCCGTGTATTGTGGAGGTAGAAGGCATACAGCAACTCACAGAAGCCCTCACTGTGCGCGGTGTCAGTCGTATTTTGTGTGATAATTTCAGCATTCCGATGCTCACTCAGGCGGTAAAAGTAGCACAGGGGCGGCTAAAACTAGAAGCCTCGGGCAATATTGATGCGGATAATATCCTAGATTATGCCAATACAGGCGTGGATTACCTCTCCATCGGCGCGATTACCAAACACATTCACGCCATTGATTTGTCGCTATTGATTATTTAACACCCACAAACGCCCCCTATCAGCCTAATTCTGCGACAAATACGCTCAAGTTTTGACTTAATTTAACCCTCAACCCCGTGCAAAAGATGCGCCAGAGGCAAAGAAAGTAGGGCTGATTAGGCTATTGTTGGTGTTATATCGCAACGGTTTGCCCGCACCATCCACCACTTGCCCTCCTGCATAAGTCAAAATGCAACCCCCCGCGGCACTGTCCCATTCAGAACAACGCCCAAAGTGCGGATAGTAGTCATAAATCCCCTCAGCAATCCCGCAAAACTTTAACGCACTGCCCAAATAATGCAGTTGATGCGCGCCTTGTTGTTGCAAATGTTGGCGTAATTGAGGATGAGTTTCAGACTGATGTCCGATCACCACGCGCAAAGTTCGTGGCGTTTTGTGGCTGTGCAAAGGCGTTTGAATGCCATTGTGCAACTTTACCGCGCCATCTTGAGTTGTAAAATAGTGGGTTTGATGAATGGGGTCAAACACCAAGCCGAAGATTGCCTCGTGGTTGTGAATATAGGCGATGCAAATGCAGAACTCCCCCGTTTGATTGATGAACTCACGCGTGCCATCGAGGGGGTCTACCAGCCAATAATCCGTCCAACTCAACCGTTCCTCTGGCTCAATATGGGCGGATTCCTCACTCAACACAGGCACTTGTGGGGTGAGTTTGCGCAGACTTTGCTCAATTAATCGGTGTGCCAAAGCGTCAGCTGTCGTTAGCGGGGTATTATCTGGCTTGAGTTGCACCGCAATCGGCTGCTGATATAACGACAAAATGCGCATTCCAACCCGAGTAGTGAGTTGGAGTAGCGCATTAAGGTGTTGATTTGTGACTTGATCAGCCCTATTTGTTGGCAACAGGTTGATGATTCTTGGGTTGTTTCACATGTTCTTTTGGCGCTGGCATACAATGCCTACCTGGAGGACATCCTTTTTTAGGCTTATCAGTGGATGATGTTGGTTTCTGAACTGGCACAGCAGGCTTAGTATCCGTCTTGTGCTGCTCTTGTCTCTCATGAGGCACCCATACAAAGTAACCCATACTGGATAAACTCATCCCTAGTGTGATTAGAAATACTATCTTTTTCATTTTCATCTCCTTTGTTTGTGGTTAATCAATCGGTTATTTGCGACTTTGTCAGCCTGTATTTTAGGCGTTTATTGCACAATCCAAACCTTTTCTTGACACCATCTATACCCCGCCACGTCATCCTGTTCGCGCTTACTCACGTTTACCGCCTCAAATTCATACTTTTTACCACTCTCAAGATCCCGAATCACGCCACTACTCTTATTAGAAAACATCATTTGATAGGTGTTTCCGCTGCCGACAATGCGATAACGCACGATAACATTGGCATTTAGCACCCTATCACAGCTCCATTTAACCCGTTCAGGCTGACGTGAAAACACGGATAGATTAGTCGCGGGTTGGTTAATGTCTATGTAGCGACGCTGGTCTTGGTTGATTTCAAAGCCTGATGCCATCATCAGCTCGGTGTCGCCTGCATAATGGAAGTTAATCGCGTTCATCTCGCCTTTTAATGCCACTCTAAGCACAGTGCGTGCTTCATTTTTTGCCAAAGTGCGCGCAGGTGAGGGGGCTTCTTGCGCCTTTAATAGGGCTTTATCGTAGGCGGCGAGCGCAGTATACACCTTAAGTGTGGCAGTTCTGACCAAGGAAAAGGCTTTATCGTTCAGGGTATTGCTCACAACCACGTGACATAAGACGGACAACGCGGGATCTGTGAGTGTTTTGCCTATAATTAGTCTTCTAATATGTGCCATCTCGCCCCCGATTGCGAATAAAAAAATGCTATTATCAACTATTTTTAGTCCAACGTGTGGGTTTTTTAGATTTAAAGTAAGACAAAACGCGTCTAAAAATGCGCTATGTTAAAACTAACTAAGGGCATTAACAGTCCTTTAATGGGGTTTCTGAAGGCTTGGATGGTGCATTTTAATACCTAAATAGGGTGTTTATTGACTTTTATTGTGGTATCTTAAGACATACATAGCGCATTAAAATACCTTT
>CAZRUL010000052.1:0-7440 GCA_964603245.1 uncultured Piscirickettsiaceae bacterium | reverse complement strand
AAAACGATGGCAATTGCGCTTAACGTGTGTTTATCAATCATTAAATACTATAAAACTTGATTTAATAATTTTTTGAAAACACCTGTTTTAAATATATTGCACTGCCAGAATTTCATAAACAACATCGCCTTTAGGGGCTTTGACAGTCACTTCTTCGCCCTCTTCGTGACCGAGCAATGCTTTGGCAATCGGCGAATGACACGAGATTTTTCCCAGCGCCACATCCGCCTCATCCTCGCCGACAATTTGATAAGCAATCTCACTGTCATCGGATAAATTCATCAGCGTGATGGTGGTGGAAAAAACACAGCGTCCATTTTGGATGAGTTTTGCCACATCAATTACCTGAATCCGTGAGAGTTTAGATTCAATTTCTTTAATCCTGCCTTCGCAAAAACTCTGCTCTTCTTTGGCGGCGTGGTATTCGGCATTTTCTTTCAAATCGCCGTGCGCGCGTGCGGTAGCAATGTCTTCCACAATCCGCGGGCGCTCAACATCCTTCAATTGTGCTAATTCTATTTCTAACGCTTTCAGTCCAAAAACAGTAACGGGTATATTGTCCATAATAAATATTTAATGTAGTGATTGAAGTTTAGTAACCGTGAGTTTGTCCTGAGTTTTAAGCCCGTCCAACATTGCAAATGCGGCAGCCACTGTGGTGGTAAATGGGATTTTATGCACCAACGCCTGACAACGAATTTGGGCGGCATCTTCCACGCCCTGCATATCTTCGGTGGAATTAATAATCAAATCAATGTCATCGTTTTTAATGCTATCCACAATGTGCGGCGAGCCTTCCGAGACTTTGTTAATCCGCTCACAACTCAGTCCCGCTTGGGTGAGAATTTCTTGATTGCTGCGCGTTGCCACCAAACTAAAACCCTGTGCCACCAAAGCGGTGCCGAGTGCGGGCAATTGATTGCGATCCAATTTGCGCAAACTCACAAACACACTGCCGTGAGTAGGCGCATAATCTCCCGCTGCCAGTTGTGCTTTATCAAAAGCGGCTGCAAAACTATTTCCAATCCCCATCACCTCGCCAGTGGATTTCATCTCGGGCCCTAAAATAGGATCTACGCCTAAAAATTTATTAAACGGAAAAACCGCTTCTTTGACG
The DNA here is from genome assembly GCA_964603245.1 of uncultured Piscirickettsiaceae bacterium. GTDB lineage: Bacteria > Pseudomonadota > Gammaproteobacteria > PS1 > Pseudothioglobaceae > CAZRUL01. The sequence continues at coordinate 6,323 of CAZRUL010000052.1, read as the reverse complement.
CTGAAATGGGTTGGTGTAATTTCGCGCGTAAAGTTTTGCGCCTGCAAAGAAACACCCGTCATCACCCGAGCGGCAATGCTTGCCAGTGGCGCACCAATGGCTTTGGACACAAACGGCACGGTGCGTGAGGCGCGCGGATTGACCTCAATAATATAAACCTCGCCATCTTGATACGCCAGCTGAGCGTTCATCAGTCCAATCACATTCAGGGCTTTTGCCATCGCAATCACTTGCTCACGCATCAAATCTAGCACGGCATTTGAAAGCGAATACGGCGGCAGCGAACACGCCGAGTCGCCCGAATGAATGCCCGCCTGCTCAATGTGTTGCATAATTCCGCCAATCACCACATCTGTGCCGTCACAAATCGCATCAATATCCACCTCAATGGCGTGATCTAAAAACAAATCCAACAACACAGGGGCATCGTTTGAAACCTGCACCGCGGTGTGCATATAACGATTCAAACTGTCTTTGTCATACACAATTTCCATCGCCCGACCACCCAACACATACGAAGGCCGAACCACCAACGGAAAGCCGATTGCTCCAGCAATATCTTGGGCTTGTTCCAATGAACGCGCGGTGCCGTTGAGCGGTTGCTTCAATCCCAATGTTTGCAATAATTTGGAAAAACGCTCGCGATCTTCCGCCAAATCAATCGCATCGGGACTGGTGCCGATAATTTTGGCGCCACTTTTTTCCAAAGCACCAGCGAGTTTGAGTGGCGTTTGTCCGCCATAATGCACAATAATACCGTCTGGATTTTCCACCGCAATCACCGCCAGCACGTCCTCCAGCGTCAGCGGCTCAAAATACAGCCGATCCGACACGTCATAATCCGTGGACACAGTTTCGGGATTGCAATTCACCATAATCGTCTCGAACCCATCAGCGCGCAACGCCAGCGAAGCGTGCACACAACAATAATCAAACTCAATTCCCTGTCCGATACGATTTGGACCGCCACCCAAAATCATAATTTTTGGTTTGTCGGTGGGATGCGCTTCGCATTGCTGCTGATAAGTGGAATACAAATACGCGGTTTGGGTGTCAAACTCAGCCGCACAACTGTCCACGCGTTTGAATACTGGCTTGACATTGAGTGCCAAACGCCGCTCACGCACCGAAGATTCCGAGCAATCAAACAGCGCAGACAGGCGAATATCAGAAAACCCTTTGCGCTTTAAACTCAGCATTTTGTCCGCGTCAATTGTGGCAATATTGCTGCGTGCGATTTGCGTTTCAGTGGCAACAATGTCTTGAATTTGCGCCAAAAACCACGGATCTACTTTTGACAATTCAAACACTTCTGCCAAACTCATTCCAAATCTAAACGCATCCGCCAAATAAAAAATCCGCTCAGCACGCGCCGACATACATTCACTTCTGATTTTGTTGCGCGCATCATCTGCACTCAAATCCACCATTGGATCCAATCCCGATTTGTCCGTTTCCAGTGCGCGCAGGGCTTTTTGGAGAGATTCTTGAAAAGTAGATCCGATTGCCATCACTTCGCCAACGGATTTCATTTGAGTGGTCAGACGATCGTCTGCTTTGGGGAATTTTTCAAACGCAAAACGGGGGATTTTGGTCACAATATAATCAATACTCGGCTCAAATGAAGCAGGTGTTTTGCCTCCCGTAATGTCATTGTCCAACTCGTCTAACGTGTAGCCGACTGCAAGTTTGGCTGCCACTTTTGCGATTGGAAAACCCGTGGCTTTTGACGCTAACGCGGAGGAGCGCGACACCCGCGGATTCATTTCAATAATCGTCAAACGTCCGTCTTTTGGATTGAGTGCAAACTGAACGTTTGAGCCGCCCGTATCCACTCCGATTTCACGCAAAACTGCCAGCGAAGCATTGCGCATCATTTGATATTCTTTGTCGGTCAATGTCTGCGCGGGTGCGACTGTGATGGAATCGCCCGTGTGAATGCCCATCGGATCAAAATTTTCAATGGAGCAAATAATAATGCAATTGTCTTTGCGATCGCGCACCACTTCCATTTCAAACTCTTTCCAGCCCAAAATCGATTCTTCAATCAACAATTCATTGGTCGGCGACAAATCCAGCCCGCGGGTGCAAATTTCAATAAACTCTTCTTTATTGTAAGCAATCCCACCACCACTGCCGCCCATCGTAAAAGACGGACGAATCACGGTTGGAAAGCCGACTTTTTTTTGCACCACGTGTGCTTGTTCGAGATTGTGCGCGACTTCTGCCTGAGGCATATCCAGCCCAATTTTTAACATCGCCCGACGAAACAAATCGCGATCTTCGGCTTTGTCAATCGCGGCTTTATTCGCGCCAATCATTTCCACATTGTGTTTTTTTAACACGCCGTGACGATCCAAATCCAGCGCGCAATTCAGCGCCGTTTGTCCGCCCATTGTCGGCAGTAGCGCGTCGGGCTTTTCCAGTTCAATGATTTTTTCAATGGTGCGCCATTCAACGGGCTCAATGTAAGTTGCGTCCGCCATTTGCGGATCGGTCATAATTGTGGCGGGATTAGAATTGACCAAAATCACGCGATAGCCTTCCTCGCGCAATGCTTGACAGGCCTGCGTGCCCGAATAATCAAATTCACAGGCTTGACCGATCACAATCGGGCCAGCGCCAATAATCAATATGCTTTTTAAATCTTGTCTTTTTGGCATTTTTTATAATTCTCCCGATATCGCAGATTAAAACTCGTCGTCCGATATTTCGCCATCTGTCACGGCGTATTCTCTGTTTTGAAAAAACGCCGCACGCATTGCTACGTAAGGATCGTCTGAGCGTTTGAACATATCGGTAGCACTCAATAATCCCGCTCTGGCATCAATCGTATTCACGGCATAAGCATAATATTTTTCAGGATCGGACAACTTCGCAATGGTTTTTACGTTGTAAGACATATCAATACCAAGCCCCAAAGCATCGCGCAAACTAGACGGGCCAAAAATCGGCAACATCACATACGCCCCCGAGCCAATACCCCAATACCCCAGCGTTTGCCCAAAGTCTTCCTGCGTTTTTGCCAAACCTGCCTCCGCGGCAAAATCAAACAAACCCAGCAAACCGATACTGCTGTTAATCAAAATCCGCACAGTCGTATTGATACTGTCTTCTAATTTAAATTGCAAAATCTGATTGGATAATGTGCCAACGTCTTCTAAATTGCTGAAAAAATTATACGTGCTACGTTGCACAATCTCAGGCATCAACTCAACATACGCTCTAGCAACAGGCTCTAATAACACCTCATCCAGCGCCATATTCACACTATAAATTGCTCGATTCAAAGGCTCAAACGGATCAGAATTTTCAACCTCAGCAAATGCAGATTGTGCCAAAAAGCCCAATAAACACGCCATCCATAAATTTTTCATACTGTCATATTCTTCACAAAAATATCAAATAACCCATTCGCATCACCAGGCCCAGGTGAGGCTTCGGGATGTCCCTGAAATCCAAACGCCAATTTACCCGCCACTTCAAGTCCCTGAATTGAGCCATCAAATAACGAGCGATGGGTGATTTTCAGCGCACTCGGCAAGTTCTTTTCTGACACCGAAAAGCCGTGATTTTGCGCCGTAATCATCACGCGTTTTGAGTCTAAATCCTGCACGGGATGATTCGCGCCGTGATGTCCAAATTTCATTTTCTCAGTCTGCGCCCCGAGTGCCAACGCCAATAATTGATGCCCCAAACAAATCCCAAATAACGGCGTGTTGCGTGCCAGCAAGATTTGAATCGCCTCAATCGCATAATCACACGGCTGCGGGTCGCCCGGCCCATTTGACAAAAACACCCCGTCTGGATTCATCGCCAACACCTCAGCCGCGGGCGTTTTGGCATTCACCACGGTTAATGCACAGCCCCGATCCACTAACATTCTCAGGATATTTTGCTTCACCCCAAAATCATACACCACCACTTTAAGATGCGTTTTTGGTTGGGTAAACTTGCCAGCCACTAGCCCGTATGAGCCCGTATTAAATGTATACGTTTGTTGAGTGGAAACGGTTTGTGCCAAATCCATATTTTGCAGTCCAACACAAGACTTTGCCAAACTTATCGCATCCGCAGTGTCTATTGAATCGCCTGCCACAATACAACCCTTCAGCGTGCCGTGAATGCGCAAATGCCGAGTCAATGCACGCGTGTCAATTTCACTAATTGTCACCACATTATGCGCCACTAAATACGCCTCCAGCGATTGCTCATTGCGCCAATTACTCAACAGTATGGGCAAATCCCGAATGATAAATCCCTTGGCGTGCACTTGATTAGATTCTGCGTCAATGGTATTCGTGCCTGTATTGCCGATGTGTGGATGGGTGAGTGCCACCAGTTGCTGAGCATACGATGGGTCGGTCAAAATCTCCTGATAACCCGTCATTGCGGTATTAAAAACCACCTCGCCGCTCACACAACCCAAAGCACCCACCGCCTTGCCCGTAAAAACCGTGCCATCTTCCAATACTAATAACGCAGTTTGCAAACCCACACTCCCTAAAATCAACTAAAAAACCAGCCGAGAATTTTAACCTATTGCCCCCTTTATAGGGGTGCTTAGATTTTGTTATAATGCGGTTTTATTTTGAGGCACAAACTTATGCAAATCACCGTTGAAAACATCAAATGCTCAGGCTGCACCAGCACCATTCACAAAAAACTCAGCGCCATCTTTCACACCGACAACATCCAGATTGACATTGAGCGCGGCACTGTCTCCCTAGACATTGATGCAACACAAAAACCCGCACTCGTGCAAGCGTTATTAAAAATGGGCTACCCCGAAACCAACTCAGTGCACGGCTTGCGTTCTGCCACAGCCAAAACCAAATCGTTTGTGTCGTGTGCCATCGGCAAAATGAACAAATAACCCACCAATGATTACCCTCCGCGTCAATGGCAAAGCGCAAACCCTCGCCCCAAACACCAGCGCCTTAGAGCTACTCCACGCCCTCGGTTATACAGACCAACGCATTGCCCTAGAAATCAACCAAACCATTCTCCCTCGCTCCCGTCACGCCACGTTTATCCTCACCTCAGGCGATCAAATAGAAATCATCACCGCAGTCGGTGGCGGTTGAAATCACACAACGCAAACCACATCACTACACAAACCATCCCTGCGGAACCTCTTCTTTGCCAAATGGCATCACCAAAATCTGCTGACTCACACCCGATGCCAGCTTAATCTCCACCAGCACCTCGCTCATTTCCCGTCCCTGTGAATATCGTGCCAACACCCTAGCAGCAATGTTTAAATCCTGTTGTGTCGGCGTCCCATCAATCAACGCCAACGGACCTTTACAACTCAACGGATAAAGATGCGCATATTGCTTCCGATAGCCCTGCAAAAACTTCACCTCACCCTCTTCACGCGCCACAATCATCTTAAACCGCGCACTCGGACGAATATGCCGCCCCACCTTTAACATCATCAAATCATCCAGCTGATACTCCCGCGACCCGCGCGCCTGCCACATATCCACCAACTTATCCGAATACTTCTTGTCCGTCAGAAAACAACAACCCCCAGCAGGCGTGGCATAATCCTCAAACCCATAGTGCTTTGCCAACGCCATCTGCGGCTTCCTCGTGCGTCCCGAGAAGTCCAGCAACGCATCCCGATTAACCCATCCCTCCAGCTCTGCCTTGGTCGGCGGCAAATGTTGCGCACACAATGGACGCAGCAACAAATCCCCCGCGCCCGACTCCGCTTGCACAATCGGCATCGTCTCTTTGCGCTGCGACATCGGCCGTTGCCCCATCACCTCGCCCGTGATAATAAAATCAAAATCGTGCGCGAGCATCCACTGTTTCGCCTTACGCACCATAAACCCCTTGCAATCCAAACACGGATTCAGATGCTTGCCATAGCCGTGTTTCGGGTTCAGCAGCACATCGCGATACTCCTCAATCACATCAATAATATGTAGCTTAATCCCCAACTGTTGCGCCACCCACAACGCATTATTGCGCTTCGGCTTGTCCGACTTCTGCTTGCGAATCGCGTGCGTATGCCCCTCCACACAAAAGCCCGTGAAAAAGTTAATCCCCTCCACGTGAATCCCCTGATCCAGCATCAATTTCGTGCTCAGCAGCGAGTCCAGCCCGCCTGAAATCAACGACACCGCCTTACGTTGTGGCTTACTCATCTGTATTTACTCCCATAAAATCACCTGCGCCCTTTTAAAGTAGGGTATTTAATCAAAGATTGAGGATAGTGCAAGGGGTAAATTTGGGGGTTTGTGGGGGTGAAAATGGGCTTCGTTGGGCTGGGGAGAGGGTTTATTAGGACTGAAAATAGGATTTTCTGGAAC
>CAZRUL010000051.1:5484-7606 GCA_964603245.1 uncultured Piscirickettsiaceae bacterium | reverse complement strand
TTCCAAAAAACTGGAAGGGCGTTTTGCGACCGAACATCGAAACTAAAAATAAATAAATTATGAGCAATCCAAAAACAACTAAAAACATTATCCAAATCAGCGGACTGAACAAATGGTACGGTGATTTTCACGTGCTGAATAACATCAATCTAAACGCCAAAGAAGGGGAGATTATCGTGGTTTGCGGGCCTTCTGGCAGTGGCAAATCTACGTTGATTCGTTGCGTGAATTTTCTGGAACAATTTCAAGAAGGCACTATCGTGATAGACGGCACCGAATTAACCGATGATGTGAAAAAAATCCGTCAAGTGCGCTCCGAAGTGTCGATGGTATTTCAGCATTTTAATTTGTTTCCGCACTTGAGTATTATTGACAATTTAACGTTAGCACCAATTTGGGTGCATCAGCAAAGCAAACAAGAATCTCAAGAAAAAGCGTTAAAACTATTGGACAGAGTGGGCATCAGGGACCAAGCTTACAAATACCCCAATCAGCTCAGTGGTGGGCAACAGCAGCGCGTGGCGATTGCCAGAGCATTGTGCACGTCGCCTAAAATTATGCTCTTTGATGAGCCAACCTCAGCGCTGGATCCAGAGATGATTTCAGAGGTGCTGGATGTGATGATAGATTTAGCCAAAGAGGGGATTACGATGATTTGTGTCACGCACGAAATGGGCTTTGCTAAAAAAGTGGCAAACCGCGTTATCTTTATGGACGAGGGGCAGATTGTTGAAGAAAATGAGCCGACAAAATTCTTTGACAATCCAGAATCTGATAGGCTGCGTCTGTTTTTGAATCAGATACTTACAAAGTAGGGGAGAGGTCTGACGAGCAGATAAAAACGCGCGATACGCAAAATATGGCGCACACACCTCTAAAGTTTAGCCCCAGCCCACTGAGCCGCGAATTCTGTTTGATAAAAATGCCTGCATTATTTCAAAAATAGTTGTGCAATACTGAAGCCAACCGCCACCAAAGCGCCGCCAATTACATACCGATACCATACATATTCTTGAGATGTTTTTTTAACATCTGCCACCAGTTTGATAATCTCCATTTCTAATTTGGCTCTTTCTAATTCATTCATTTTATCAACGCCAAAACCCGCAATAATGGACAGAAAACCGTCCTAAATTTGTTGAGGTAACTTATTAACCTCTTATCAATACGATACCATAAAAGACCCAAATTGAGTTAATTTGCTCAATAGTTCGGCTGGCAATCTCTCGCTTAATTCCGCAGACATTCCAACTCACTCTCAAAACTCCCTCATTACGCAGAATTTCCCAACTGGTTGCCAATCACGCGCTTACGCCATCCTCAAATCCTTCAAATATGCGCAATAAAACTCACTCAAAAAATCACGCGAAGCAGAGGAATTGTCATCCAAAAGCGCGCATATTTTTCTTAAATGTTAGAAAATGACCCATTGAGATTGAGCATTTTTTTATTTAATTTTAGGCAGTTATGGGTATTTTTAAAAACAAAAAAACACAGCAAAATCCCGATTGGGACAAGGACATTAAACGCAATAGCGGTCTGGCAAAAGAGGCGACGCAACAGAATTTGACATTTGAATACAACCCTTATAAATCAATAGATTTAAATACATTAGGGACTAAGCAGGGACTAAGACTAGAGCCAGCTCAAATCAGCCCAGATCAGATCAAAATTTTGCAACAATGTCGGTTTGAAATGACGGCCACCGAGCTGCTGGAAATCTCTAAAAGAAGCAATAAAACGAAATTTAAAAACGATGTTTTAAACCCTTTGATTGAGTGCGGGTTTTTTGAGCGCACGATTCCCGACAAGCCAAAAAGTCCCAAACAAAAATACCGCCCAACAGGTCAATTTATGAACAAAAGAATCAAGCCAGAGTAGTTTTTAAAGAAAAATTAGACAAAACGCCCAATGAGTGTGATTTGGCTTAAAAATTAGATTTAAGCGACTTTTTTAAAGATTTGATTGCATAAGTTGGATTAAGTCTTAATCGTTGAAAAATAAGCACGAAAATCAGCGGATTTTTTCAGATTTTTATACGCAAACCAAAAAAAATACCCACTCGCGCAGATATTTCTTATTTTATTTTGAAGAATGTTTGAGTTGAATCAAATCATTTAAA
>CAZRUL010000051.1:2497-5384 GCA_964603245.1 uncultured Piscirickettsiaceae bacterium | reverse complement strand
TTAAACCATCTAATCCGTGACCGCGCCGAGTGAAGCGGATTTAGTCAATTTGGCAAATTTAGCCAAAACGCCTTTGGTGTAGCGCGGTTTTGGCTGCTTCCAATTACTCAAACGCTGGTTAATAATTGCGTCATCCACCAACAATTCCAAGCGATTATTTTCCGCATCAATCAAAATCTCATCGCCCGTTTCAACCACCGCCAAAACCCCGCCAGTAAACGCCTCAGGGGTGATATGCCCGACCACAAATCCATGCGTCCCGCCCGAAAAACGCCCATCGGTAATCAGCGCAACTTTTCCGCCCAAACCCTTGCCCATCACCGCCGCAGTCGGGGCGAGCATTTCCCGCATTCCCGGCCCGCCTTTAGGGCCTTCGTAGCGAATCACAATCACATCTCCCGCCACAATTTCATCGTTTAAAACCGCAGACAACGCATCCTCTTCGCAAGAAAAAGTTTTGGCGCGCCCCTGAAAATTCAGCCCTTCTTTGCCCGTAATCTTTGCCACAGCACCCTCGGGCGCTAAATTACCGCGCAATATTCTCAGGTGTGAGTCTTTTTTAATCGGCTGATTGAGTGGCATAATAATCCGTTGAGATTGAGCATACGGCGCGACTTCGGCAAGATTTTCAGCCAGCGTTTTACCCGTCACCGTCAAACAATCGCCGTGCAATAATCCCCCGTCGAGCAGCATTTTCATCAAAGGAAGCGTGCCGCCAATCGCCACCAGCTCGCTCATCATATATTTTCCAGAGGGTTTGAGGTCAGCCAAAACAGGCACGCGCGCACCGATTCGGCTGAAATCATCCAGCGCCAAATCCACCCCGCACGCATCCGCCATCGCAATCAAATGCAGCACCGCATTAGTTGAGCCCCCGAGGGTAATAATCAGCGTAATCGCATTTTCAAACGCCTTTTTGGTCATAATATCGCGCGGTTTCAAATCCATTTCCAGCAAATGCATCACCGCACCTCCCGCCGCAATACAATCCGCTTTCTTATCATTTGACAACGCATTTTGCGCCGAAGAGTTTGGCAGGCTCATTCCCAGCGCCTCAATCGCCGAAGCCATCGTATTCGCGGTATACATTCCGCCACACGAGCCCGCCCCTGGAATCGCCGTGCGCTCAATTTGTTCCAGCTCAATGTCGTTAATGCTGTGATTCGCACGCTGACCCACCGCTTCAAACACGCTCACAATGTCGCTATGATTTTTCCCAGGCAGAATCGTGCCGCCATACACAAACACGCTGGGACGATTCAGCCGCGCCAATCCCATAATGCATCCAGGCATATTTTTGTCGCAGCCGCCAATCGCCACCACGCCATCAAAGCCCTGACAAGCCACCACCGTTTCAATCGAATCCGCAATCACTTCGCGCGAAACCAGCGAGTATTTCATCCCTTCTGAGCCCATCGAGATGCCATCGGAAATTGTAATCGTATTAAAAATCACCCCCTTGCCGCCCGCATTATTCACGCCTTTTTCGCTTGCATCCGCCAATTTATTGATGTGCATATTGCACGGCGTGACCATCGACCAAGTTGAGGCGATGCCGACCTGTGGCTTGTTAAAATCTTCTTTTTTAAACCCCACGGGGTAGAGCATTGCGCGACTCGGTGCGCGTTCAAACCCATCCACGATTTTTGAGGAATATTTGCGGTTGTTTTTCATATTTTCTGCTCGTTTAAAAAAAATCCAAATTTTAGACTAAAATACCGAGTTTTGTATTATCGGCGCAAGCCAAAACATTCTCAGCGTGAGCCAAAATATCATCAACGTGAATCAAAATCAAACCACGAAAATCCTAGCTTTGATTGCCCCATTTGTGAAAACAGGGCGCATTCTGCCCAGAAGTTATGCGCAAATCCAGCAAAATCTGGCAGAATTTATCACCATCGAGCGCGCTGGCAAACTCATCGCCTGCGCAGGTTTGGTGCAATATCCAAGTTCTCAAACGCCGAATATTCAGCCCAATCACAAAATGAGCGAAATTTACGCGCTAGCGGTGTGTGAATCCGCCCAAAATCAAGGCATTTCCGCTGAATTACTCGCCAAAATTATACAAAAATCACGCGCCACAAACTGCACCCAAATTTTTGCGATGAGCAAATACGAAACCCATTGGTTCATCAAAAATCATTTTCAGCCAGCCACGCTCAGCCAGCTTCCGCCTGCCCGCCAAGCCACTTATGATCCCGTCCGCGCCGCGGCTATTTTTATCAAAACGGTGAATTAAACGATGCTCATTAAAGATCGCATTCGCAATTATTTACCCGTAGTGATTGACATTGAAACCAGCGGATTTGATTGTCAAATTCATTCAATGCTGGAGATTTGCGCGATTCCCATCGGCATTAACGAGCAGGGCGTTTTTTATCCCAAATCCCCGCAACATTTTCACATCAAACCATTTGCGGGCAGCATTCTAGACCCGAAAGCGTTAAAGTTTAATGGCATTGACGTGGACAATCCTTTTAGAATGGCACAAGACGAGGGTGATGCGCTAGACAAAATATTCGCAGAAGTGCGCGCGCAACTCACACAAACAGGCTGCAAGCGCGCAATTCTAGTCGGACACAATGCGTTTTTTGATTTAGGATTTTTAAAAGCCGCCAGCAAGCGAAACCACCTCAAAAGCCCTTTTCATCAATTCTCCACGCTAGATACCGTGAGCCTGTCCGCGCTGCATTTTGGCGAAACCGTGCTGGCAAAATCCGTGCAAAAAGCAGGCATTCCGTGGGACAACGCGCAAGCGCACTCCGCGCTATACGACACCGAAAAAACCGCGGCGTTGTTTTGTCAAATCTTCAACGCACACGTTTATTCTTAAAATTTTTGCCCAATATTGTTGGAGAATTGTTGAATCAATACAAATCCGTTAATA
>CAZRUL010000051.1:0-2397 GCA_964603245.1 uncultured Piscirickettsiaceae bacterium | reverse complement strand
GCGTCCAGTTTTTTATCTCACGCATCAGCTCAGGCGCGCTTTGATGATCCGAGCAAATCGGTCGACCAACCACCAGCGTAATCACCCCCGAATGCTTGACAAAACTCCCCTTAGCCCAAAGCCTGCCCGCATTATGGTAAATCGGCAACAAATCCACGCCCGCCGCACGCGCTATCGCCGCGCCACCGTTTTGATACTGTCCCAGCTTGCCATACGGCTGACGCGTGCCCTCGGGGAAAATCACCACGAAAATCCCTTGTTTAAGCCGCCTCGTTCCTTGTTTAATCACCGCTTTGAGTGCCGCGATTTTTTGCGAGCGATCAATCACAATCGGCGCCAGCAACGCCAGCCCCCAGCCAAAAATCGGAATCCACAACAGGGTTTTTTTAAGCACCCAAGTTTGATGCGGGAAAATCGTTTGCAGCGCCAAAGTCTCCCAAGTTGATTGATGATTTGAAATAATCACGCAGGCTTTAGTCGGCAAATGCTCCCGTCCAATCACATTTAAGCGAATATCCAAAACCACCCTCAGCCACCAAATACTAAACCGCGCCCAAACCACCAGCAGGGCGTAGCGTCTTTTAAGCGGCAGCCAAAACAACGCCAAAACCGCCAGCACTAAAACATTCATCAGCGCAAAAGAGACCAAAAAATACAGCAACGACCTTAAAAAAAGCATAAATTCAAAACGTGGTTATAATGGCAAACCCGAATTTTAACGATTTTCTATGTTTAATACGCTTCTATTTGATTTAGACGGAACTTTAGTAGATACCGCGCCCGATTTAGCAGCCGCGCTCAATACATTACTCGCCGAGTATCAACGCCCGCCAAAACCCTACGCGCAAATCAAGCCCCTCGTGGCATTCGGATCCGCTGCTTTAATCCAATTCGGCTTTGAATCTGACCAATTATCCGAGTCCGATTTTGTCCGCAAACAACAACGCTTTTTGTCACTCTACGCCAGCAATATCGCGACCCATTCGGCTTTATTCGCAGGAATGAACGCCGTATTAGCACAACTCAAAGCGCGTTCAATGTTTTGGGGCATCGTCACTAATAAACCCACGCGCCTCACCCATTTATTATTAAACGCGCTAAATTTATCCCCCGATGTCGTCGTTTGTGGCGACACGCTAGCACACTCAAAGCCCCATCCTGCGCCGTTATTATTCGCCTGCGCACAGCTTGCCATCTCAAATACGCAGTGTTTATTTGTCGGAGACGATGAAAACGACATCATCGCGGGCAAACGCGCACAAATCAAAACTGCCGCCGCGCATTATGGCTACGGAATCACGCCTGAGCGTTGGCAAGCGGATTTTTCCATTGCCTGCCCTAAAGATTTACTGCCCTTGCTGAGCACCGTTTAAGCGCCAGCACGCGCCCTTTATTTTTACTTTTAACCACCATTTCTGATGAAAATTAACCCAAACGCCACGTTTCCCAAAAATTCCCTGCAACACAAAACAATCCTCGTCACGGGCGCAAATCGCGGGCTCGGTAGGGCGATTACGCTGGATTTAGCCAAAGCGGGCGCAACTGTGGTGATGCTCGGGCGCGATCTCGCCTCATTAGAGCAAACGTATGATGACGTTGTTTCACGCGGATATGCCACGCCGATTCTCTACCCGTTGGACTTAGAAGGCGCACAGCCGCAGGATTATCACGCCTTGCAACAATCCCTGTTAGCGCACGAGAATGGACTCGATGGATTGATTCACAACGCCAGTATTTTGGGCACAATGATGCCGATTCAACAATATGACCTCAAACTTTGGTATACCACGCTGCAAATCAATCTCCACGCGGTTTTTATGCTGACTCAAGCGCTGATTGCCGTGCTGAATCAATCGCCCGATGGACGCATTTTATTCGTCTCGGATGCGGTAGGGCGCACGCCAAAAGCCTATTGGGGCGCATATGGCGTAAGTAAGGCGGCGATTGAGGGTTTTTCGCAGATTTTAGCGCAAGAATTAGAACGCACCAACATTCGGGTAAATACTTTTGACCCAGGAAAAATGCGCACCGAACTTCGCCGCGCTGCTTATCCTGCAGAAAATTCGGACAAATTACCCCGTCCAGACGCGATTAGTCCCGCAGTGGTGTATTTAATGTCAAAGACCAGCCAATTTATCCACGGGGAGCGGCTTGAATTACAAAATAAAGGGGTTTTAGCAAAAATAGAGGTGTTTTAGCAAACAATGAAAGCATTTTTCAAAACTAATAGACTCTTTGCTGTAAAGATTGGATTATTTATAAAACTAGAGACTTGAATTAAAAAACTAGTCGCATTTTGCAAGAATTTTTATTTTTTTTCTACGTCATTCCTGTATCTCTACCGTCATTCCCTTGATCGCAGGAATCTACTCATTTCCACAAAACTAACGCGCTTAA
>CAZRUL010000050.1:0-7860 GCA_964603245.1 uncultured Piscirickettsiaceae bacterium | reverse complement strand
CGCTGATTTGAATAATGTTTTTAGTTGTTTTTGGATTGCTCATAATTTATTTTTTTTTAGTTTCGATGTTCGGTCGCAAAACGCCCTTCCAATTTTTTGGAATAACGCGACATACTATACAAAATTACCCAAAGCACCAGGGTGACAAATACGTAGCCTTCGGTCTCTCTGCCGAGCCAATGTTCATCACTTGTGCTTAGTCCCACCATTGCCAGCATATCAAACAGGCCAATGATTAGCACCAAAGTTGTGTCTTTGAATAAAGAAATAAATGAGCCCACGATATTGGGGATAGAAATCTTGAGTGCTTGCGGCAAAATAATGAAGGTTGTCTTTTGCAGAAAATTCAAACCCAGCGCATCAGCTGCCTCATATTGCCCCTTAGGAATCGCCTGAATACCACCCCGAATCACCTCAGCAATATACGCCGTTTGAAACATTGTGATGCCGATGAGCGCGCGCAATAGTTTGTCAAAATCCATTCCAGCAGAAAAAAACAAAGGCAGCACCACAGACGCCATAAATAAAATCGTGATGAGCGGCACCGCGCGGATAAATTCAATGTAAATAATTGAGCAAAATTTAATCACTTTCATTTGTGATTGCCGACCCAGTGCCAATAAAATGCCCAGCGGAAAAGAAGCCACAATACCCACCGCTGCCACCACGATGGTGAGCATTAAACCACCCCATTTGTCCGTTTCTACAATCTCTAAACCTAGCCCACCGTAAAGCAAGAAAAACGCCAAAAACGGATAAATACCAACCATTCCAAAAATAACGCGAAATTTATGTTGATACGCACCCATTGAGCGTCCGATCACCGCAAATGCGACCGCGATTGCCAGCACCAACTGCGGCCGCCAATAAAATTCTGGCGGATAAAATCCATACGTAAATAAATCTATTTTTTCAAAAATAAAACTCCAGCACGCCCCTTCCCTGCCGCATTGCTCGTTTGAAATGGACGCAAAACTTGCATCAAAAAACATCCAATTTGCCAGCGGCGGGACGATTAAATAAAACAAATACAAAATAAACAACGTCAGTGCGCCGTTTAAATAGTTTGAAAATAAGCGAGTTTTTGCCCAACTCAGCCAGCCGATTTGAGAGGCAGGAGGTTGTTTAGCGGCGTGTAATTTGTAGATTGACATAGGTTTAGATTTATCCGAGATTAGCGTTCTTTGATGCGCATTTTATGATTGACAAAATTTAACACCAATGAAATGGTCAATGAAATAACCAAATACACCGCCATCGTCATCAAAATAATTTCAATCGCCTGCCCTACTTGATTTAGCACAGTGCCAGTAAATGTGTTCACCAACTCTGCATAACCGATGGCAGCCGCCAACGAGGAATTTTTGGTTAAATTTAGATATTGATTGATAATCGGTGGAATCGCAACGCGCAACGCTTGTGGCAAAATCACCAGTTTTAACGCCTGCATCTGCGTCAGCCCAATGGAAGCCGCCGCCTCTTTTTGCCCAACACTCACCGACTCAATGCCCGAGCGAATCGCCTCAGCAATATAGGTCGCGGTGTAAATACTCAGAGCAAATGCGAGCGCCAAAAATTCGGGAGAAAGCGACATCCCGCCTTTAAAATTAAACCCTTTGAGTGCGGGATATTCAAAATGCAAAGGTGCGCCGATGAGCGCATAAACCAACGCAGGCAGTCCCAATATCAACAACAAAGAGTAGCCCCAAGTGCGCGTTTGAATGCCAGTTTCTTCTTGTTTTTGATGAAAAAAACGTTTGAGAAAAACACTCGCAACAATGCCGACCACAAACGCAATTGAGACCCAAATAAAACCACTTTCTGCTATCGGTTCGGGAAAATAAATCCCGCGCAAATTAATAAAAATTGAATCAAAAAAATGAAAACTTTGTTTCGGACCTGGCAGGCTAATCAGCAAAATGTTATACCAAAATAAAATCTGCAACAAAATCGGAATATTTCTAAATAACTCAATATATCCCCCCGCCACTTTGGCAACCAGCCAATTGTTTGAAAGTCTAGAAATGCCCACAATCAGCCCAATCGCAGTGGCAAAGAAAATCCCCACGGCCGAGACGATTAGGGTATTGATGATGCCCACATAAAACACCGTGAGATTGGTAGATTCGGGCGAATAATCAATCAAATGCTCGGCAATGTCAAAGCCCGATTGCGCACTCAAAAAATCAAACCCCGTTTGAATGCCGCGACTCTCAATGTTGGTAAACATATTGCTGATTGAGGTGTAGAAAAGCAACACAATCAGCGATAAAGCGATGATTTGAAATAGCACTGCCCTGATTTTGTTGTTATACAAAAAAGCAAAAAATTTGGCAGAAAATGGGGATTTAGTCAGCATAGGAATTTAAAAAAAAGCCAAGAAAAAAGCCAGTTTGCACTGGCTTTATCAACAAAAATATTTATCTAAATGGCGGAGAATACATTAAACCGCCTTTATTCCACTGATCGTTTAAGCCTCTGGAAATACTCAGCGGGGTATTTATGCCGAGATTTCGCTCAAACACTTCGCCATAGTTTCCGACTTGAGAAATGATGTTAAACGCCCATTTTTTATCCAAACCTAAATAAGCGTGCAATTTTCCAGTATTGCCTAACAAACGGTTGGTTTCTGGACTTTCGCGATGTTTTTTCACGCTTTTAGAAGTGACGCCAAACTCTTCGGCTGCCACCATCGCATTGCGCGTCCATCTGACCACGTTAAACCATTTGTCATCGCCCTGACGCACCACTGGACCGAGTGGCTCTTTGGAAATTACGTCTTTTAAAACAATGGCAGAATCGGGATTTCGTAAAGTGGTTTTAAGCGCGTAGAGTTGCGAATGATCCGAGGTAATCGCATCACAGCGCCCTGCTTCAAATCCATTTTTAGATTGAACCGACGTGTCTGCCGTGACTGAACGATAACTCATTTTGTGCTTTTTAAAATAATCTGCCAAAGTCAGCTCGGTGGTGGTGCCCGCTTGCAAACAAAAAGTAGCGCCGTCCAATTCTTTGGCTTGAGTGATGCCTGAGGATTTTTTGACCAAAAAACCTTGTCCATCGTAATAAGTCACGCCGATAAAATTAAAGCCTAAAGAAGCATCACGTGTGAGTGTCCAAGTGGTGTTGCGTGAAAGTAGATCAATTTCTCCGCTTTGAAGTGCGGTAAAACGCTCTTTTGCGGTCAGTGGGACGTATTTTACTTTGAGGGAATTACCCAGAGTTGCCGCCGCTACTGCACGACAAAAATCCACATCCAGCCCTTTCCAAGTGCCCGATGAATCTGTGCTTGAAAAACCCACCAAGCCCGTAGAAACACCACAACTCACATAGCCTTTGGCTTTGACTTCTGACAAAGTATCTGCCTGTGCGCCATAACTGCCCAACGCTACGATTGCAGCGGAAATTTTTAATAATTTGATCATAATCCTCTAGAGTTTTAAAAAAACAAATACACAACAAAACCCTTCTCTCATCAGAAAGACGGGTTATTTTTAAAAACAGAGAGTTTAATCAATAATAAAACTATTTGGAGGTTTTTTGAATAAAAGACAACACGCCCAAAATAAAAGTAATTGAGCCCACAATCACCAAAGGTTTGAAATCAACGGGCGCTGAATGTGTCACCAGCGAAACTAGCGCAACGCCCGCTAAAATAACCAGCAGTGAAAATAAGGTGAGTGCAGATTGACGTAAAAATTGCATAGCGTGTCTCCAAATGTAAATCAAAAAAAATTAGTGTTGAATGGTCGGGTGTAATAATTCGGCAATCACCGAACTGACGGTTTTTGAGTTTTTCAGCGATGCTCGTTTAAACCATTTATCCGCTTCTTGCGTATCAGCCCCCACCCCTTCTCCAGTGAAATAGGCATACCAAACATTATATTGGGCCGCCAAATTTCCCTGCTGAGCGGCGCGTAAATACCAATAAAACGCACATTCAGAATTTTTCGCAACATTGATGCCCTTTTGCAAAATGTCAGCCAGCGCATATTGCGCACTTTCATCGCCTAAATAAGCCTGATGTTGGATGTTAACCGTATCGCAAGTTAGCTGCGATTCTGCCATCAAATAATGGTCTGTGGAATGCATAAGTTTTACCTCTTACTTTTTTAAATATTTTGCCGAATATACCTTGAATTATTGTCTAAATCAAATGAAAAAATATAATCCAAAAAATAACATTTTTTTAATATAAAAATCAATTAGTTATAGTGTTTTACAGGTATTTTTTATAAGACTGGTATTTTTTAACTAATTTAAGGTTGTTAATTTACTGGTAAAAAATAACTATAATAGGTAAAAAATATCTCTATTTTAAGGCAACCAACTATGGCCAAAAAAACCACGTTTTACCTCGCAAAAGTCCGAAAAAAGACAGGCTTTTCAGACTATAAAATCTCGCAAAAATACGGTATTAATCAGTCCAATTTGAGCAAATATAGCTCGGGAAAGTCCGCCCTCTCCGAAATGCACGCGTGGTTGTTCGCTGATATTTTGGGAATTAACCCTGCTGAAGTTGTGGCTAATACCAAGCTTGAACAAGCCAAAATTAGTCGCAATAAAACGAAGTCCAAATTTTGGCAGGAACAGGTAGAAAAACTATCAAGCAACTCAAGTCCTATCAAAATAAACATCGCCCAAATTAACCCTGTTGTTGGAGATTTGAGCAACAACGCTCAAAAAATTATTGATTTATCACTGCAAGCAGCAGAATCTGGCACCCACCTACTCGCCTTCCCAGAATTGGCTCTCATCGGTTATCCGCCCGAGGATTTGCTGTTGCGCGACGGATTTATTTTGCAAGTGGTGCAACAGATTGAGCGCATTCGCCTCAACATTCCTGACTCGCTGGCGATTATTTTTGGTGCGCCGATCAAAATTGGGGACGATTTATACAATAGCGCGGTGCTGATTCAACACGGACAAATGCGCATTTATCACAAACAAAACCTGCCGAATTATGGGGTGTTTGACGAAAAACGATATTTCAAATCTGGCACCGAGGCGCTGGTATTTGACTGTCAGCAACACAGAATCGGGGTGGTGATTTGTGAAGATATTTGGCACGCAAAAACCCTCAAACAAGCGGTGCAATATGGCGCGCAAACGATTATCAGCCTCAATGCTTCGCCCTTTCAAATCGGCAAACACGCAGCTAGAATTGAGCAGGTTCGAAAACGAGTTGAGGAAAATAATGTGGATTTTATCTATGTCAATGCGGTCGGCGGGCAAGATGAATTGGTGTTTGATGGCGGCTCATTTGTGATGAATAAAGCGGGAGAAATCACCCATCAACTGCCATTTTTTGAAGAAATTACGCTAGATTTAGAGGACGAAATTACACAAAAACCAAGTCCAATTGAGAAAACCATTTACGATGCTTTGGTGTTAGCTACCCGAGATTATCTGCGCAAAAATGGGGGTTTTACAGGAGCGGTGATTGGCTTGTCGGGCGGTATTGATTCCGCACTCACTTTGGCAATTGCCGTTGATGCGCTTGGTGCTGACGCGATTCAAGCAGTGATGATGCCCTATTATTACACCTCAAATATGAGTTTGGAAGATGCCAAAAATCAGGCAGATCGGCAAAACGTGGCTTATCATAAAATTGACATTTCGCCAATGGTAGAGGGTTTTAATGCCGCACTCGGTGATTTGTTTGAGGGCAGGCAAAAAGACGCAACCGAGGAAAATATACAGGCGCGAGTGCGGGGCACTTTGCTGATGGCAATCTCTAATAAGTTGGGCAAAATTGTGCTAACCACGGGCAACAAATCAGAAATGGCAGTGGGCTACGCAACCCTGTATGGCGATATGTCTGGCGGGTTTGCGCCGCTCAAAGACATTCCAAAAACGCAAGTTTATGCATTGGCAAAGTATCGCAATTCGCGCTCAAATGTGATTCCTCAGCGGGTGATTGAGCGTGCGCCAAGTGCAGAATTATCGCCGAATCAGTGCGATCAAGATTTTTTACCGTCTTATGACATTTTGGATAAAATACTGGCTTTGTTTATTGAAAATAGGCAATCTGTTGCACAAATCGTGGCGCAAGGATTTGACGCTGATGAAGTTAAAAAAATAACCAAAATGGTGTTAAACAGCGAACACAAGCGCAGACAATCCGCCCCTGGCCCTAAAATTAGCACGCGCGCATTTGGCAAAGAACGGCGCTACCCCATCACCTCTAAATTTACCCCCTAATTCTGTGTTACAGATGTTTTAATTTTTTTAATTCGCCCAAAGGAATATATTATGGTCACTGTTTACTTTATGATTTTTATTGTAATTTTGTTGCTGATTGGCATTTCCTCTGCCTATTTTAGCAAGCAAACCAGCGAAGATTATTTGCTGGCCAGTCGCAGCATTCCTGCGTGGCAAACCGCCCTGTCTGCCCTCGCCACCACTTACAGCGGATTTATGTATATTGGACTGATTGGCTACACTTGGATTGAGGGCGTGTCTGGGATTTGGCTCATCACCGCCTGGGTTTTCGGCGAATTAATAATGATTGTGTATGTGCCAAAAAAAGTATTTGAGGTCGCTGACAAAGAAAAAGCACTGAGTTACAATGGCTTATTATCCAGTTACAATCACAAAAAATACCGCAGTGTGCAAATTGTGGTGGCACTCGTGACGCTGATATTTTTATCCATTTATGCCGCGGCACAACTCAGCGCTGGTGGCAAAACTTTGCACGTATTATTGGATTGGGAATACACCACAGGCGTGATTATCGGCTATGTTGTGGTGGTGATTTATTGCTTTTCTGGCGGCATTCGCGCCTCTATTTGGACCGACACCGTGCAGTTTATTGTGATGATAATTTCAATGATATTGCTGGTTAATATGGGGCTAGAATCGGTAGGTGGAGTGGCGGTTTTTTGGCAAAAACTCGCTGCCATTTCTCCAGAATATCGGCATTTTTTCCCAAGCAGTATGGGCGGATTATTGGCGATTATTCTGTTTTTTATGGGCTGGATTTTCGCAGGTTTAGGAATGGCAGGTCAGCCGCATATTATGGTGCGTTATATGGCGATGAAGAAAAAAAGCGACGGCCGCACAATGCTTTATTACTACTACCCTTCAGCGATTATATTTACCTCGCTTGCTTTGGCCAGCGCACTCATCGCTAGGGTGTATTTTGCGCAACAAACGGGGATTCAAATTACCGACCCAGAAACCGTATTGCCCGAATTCGCCATGGCAATTCTGCCGCCCGCGCTGGTGGGTTTGATTTTGGCGGGTATTTTTTCTGCGATTGTTTCCACCGCCGACTCTCAGCTGCTCAGTTGTGCCTCTGCTATGGGGAATGATTTATTAAAACAACCCAAAAATGCAAAAAAAGCTTTTTGGCAAAATAAAATCGCGATGTTATCAATTGCCACCTTCGTGCTCGGCATTACTTTATACGGCAGCAGCTCGGTTTTTTATTTGGTGGTGGTGGCGTGGTCGGTGCTGGCAGGCTCATTTGCGCCATTATTGGTGTTTAGATTTATGGGATTTGGCATCGCTGAGCGACAAGCCTTAGCCACAATTATCAGCGGATTGTCAGCCACCATTTTGTGGGAAGTGTATGGAGATTCAACGATTTATGAAGGAATGATTGGTATTTGTGTTGGCGCGCTGGTGTTTTTAACGATGCATTATTTGCCAAAACAACGCGCTTAATTGTCTGTTTTTTGGGTATTTTTGGCTGGGTTTTAAAGGGAAAAATTCAGCTAAAATCTACAAATCTACAAATCTACAAATCTACAAATCCAATTATTTTGTGAATATTGACCCAGTTTTTGGCAAAAAAATTAACAAAAAAAACGCCTTTCTGTCTTGTTTTTATTTAAAAATATTTAAAATTCCTTG
>CAZRUL010000049.1:4550-8032 GCA_964603245.1 uncultured Piscirickettsiaceae bacterium | reverse complement strand
ACTCAAAAACGTAAAAATAAGGGTGTAGAAATAAAAGCGTAAAAATAGAGATGCACACCCTCCAAAAAATTGACAGCTACTTATATGTAACGAACGATTTTTTTGACAGCACAAAATCAAACAACGACTAAAACTTAAGATTGACGATTTAAGATTTGCGTTTGATTTTTTGAATCGCTTCCATCGCCCGCAATTCTTGCTCTGGAGTATGCGCCTGACGCATTGACACCCTCACTTCAGCGGTATTTTTTTGACGCTCAATCACGCCTAAAGTGTGCACAAATTCTTCCGTTGCCTGCGCTTCATTCAAATACGGCGCCAGCGTGCAAAGTTGTTGCAACCGTTGATAAATCGCCGTGTTGTGCGCAAAAGGCTGGATGAATTGAGCGGCTGAGATTTCTGGATTGAGTTGCGCAGTATGCACCAATTCCAACAAAACTTTGGATTGCTCAATGGCGCGCACCTGTTTTTCCACGTCATCATTGGCCAGCGCTGGATAATTTAAAAGCAGCGTAATCAACCGTGACATCAATGCTTTTGCGCGGACATCAAGCGTATGCGCTGCAGGATTTTCAAACGTTTCAACGGGTGCAAAATTATCAGGCGCAAAATTGGACAAATGAAAATCATCGGCAAAGTCTGGCGGGGCAAGTTCTGGTGGGGCGAAGTTTGACGGGGCAAAATCAGCAGCAACCTCAAATGTCGGCGCGTTTGAGGTGGATTTTTGCTGATACACCGCGCGCTCAATCTGCTCAACACTTTGCCCCAAATATTGGGCCGCGCCTTGAATTAATTGACGCTGATACAATTCATAATTGATCGTTTTAATCAGCACCAACGCTTTTTCTAAAAATGCCGTTTTGCCCTCAATCGTGTCAAAATCCACCTCCGAGCGAATGTGTTTGAACAAAAAATGCGACAACGTGCGCGCCGTTTGAATCCGTTTTTCAAAAGCTTGCGTCGATTCTTTTTGAATCAAAGTGTCGGGGTCTTCGCCATCGGGCAAAAACAAAAATCGCACCACCAGCCCTGCTTTGATCATCGGCAATATCGTGCATAATGCCCGCCACGCCGCCGCTCTGCCCGCTTTGTCGCCATCAAAACAAAACACAATTGTGTTGGTTGTGCGCAATAATAATTGCAAATGTGCAGGGGTGAGTGCCGTGCCCAGCGCTGCCACTACGCAATAAATGCCGTTTTGATGGAGTGCCACCACATCCATATACCCCTCCACCACCAACACATAATCTATGGAACGAGCGTATTTTCGGCAATGATACAAACCGTAAAGTGTTTTGGATTTGGAAAAAATTGGCGTCTCAGGCGAATTTAGATATTTCGGCTGCTCGTCTGGCTCTAAAACCCGACCCCCAAAAGCAATCACCTCGCCTTTTTGATTGTGAATCGGAAACATCAGCCGATCCCGAAAACGATCGTAATATTGATCGGGCTTGTCTTTTTTAGCCACCAGCAAACCCATTTTTGCCAGATTGACAATCGCCTCTAAATTGCCCTTAAAAAAATCAAACAAATTGCTCCAACCTGGCGGCGCAAAACCGAGCTCAAAAACCTTGGCACTCGCGCCAGTAATGCCGCGCTTTTTCGCATAATTCACCACCTTTTGCTTGGCAGCGGAATGCTTTAATTGTTGCTGATAAAATTCGCTCACTTGTTGCATCAACTCGCCATAACGCTTGATGCGCGGATCTGCCAACTTGGCATTTTTATCATACACCACGTTAATCCCAGACTCGCCCGCCACCGTTTCCACCGCTTCTTTAAAATCCAAATGATCAAATTTCATCACAAAATCAATCGCGCCACCGCTTTCATTACACCCAAAACAATGATACATTTGCTTGCTCGGAACGACCGAAAATGACGGGGTTTTTTCGTGATGAAAAGGGCAACACGCCTTGTAATCTTTGCCGCCTTTTTTGAGGGGCACGCGCCGATGGATAAGCGCGACAATATCCACTTGCTGAGACAAATCGTTGATAAAATTGCGATCAATAAACGCCATATTTTGAGAGTGCAAAACAAAATTTTATTTTAATGACAAACCGCGCTTTTTTTCATCCTAAATTTTTACCGACTTGGCTTTTAATTGCGCTGATGAGGGCTTGCGTTTGGTTGCCATTTGGAGTGCAAATACGGCTGGGAAAATGGATCGGAGGCTGGCTTTATCGGCTACTCAAAAAACGTCGAAAAATCGCATTTATCAACATTTCGCACTGCTTCAAAGACAAAAATCCAGCTCAAGTTACGCGCCTAGTTCGGCAACATTTTGAAGCGCTGGGCGTTAGTTTTTTTGAGGTGGCAAATACGTTTTATTTGTCTGACAAGCGCCTCAAAAAACGCTATCAAATCCAACAAACGCACCACTTGCAAAATGCGCTGGACAATCATCAAAACATTATTTTGCTGGTCGGGCATTTTTCCACGATGATGTTTGCTGGCAGAATATTGGCGCAAAATTTTGCATTCGCCGACCTCTACCGACCCCAAAATAATCCGCTGTTTAATCATATTATGCAACAATCATTTACCCGCCACGGGGTGCGATTGATTACCGCAAAAGACAGCAAAAATCTGATTAAAACGCTCAAATCAGGACTGCCGATTTGGTATGCGCCCGATCAAGATTTGGGCAGTAAAAATAGCACGATGAGCCCTTTTTTTGATGCCAGCGCCAGCACCATTAACGCCACCGCTAAACTGGCAAAAATCAAAAATACGGTGGTCATCCCCCTGTCTTTTTATCGCAACAAAAACGGCTATGTGTTGAGATTTTCCAGCGCGATTAGTCATTATCCGAGCGCAAATAAATTGGAAAATACCACCAAAACCAACCAAATTTTGCAAACCCAAATCCTCAAAGCGCCCGAGCAATATTTGTGGATTCACAAACGCTTCAAAACACGGGGCGAAAATCAGCCTGATTTGTATCGCGATTTGCATTGAGATTTGCATCACAATATTTAAGGCAAAAAAATTTGAGGGCTGACAAAAAAAAAGACGCGCGAGCAAAAGATATTTTTGAAAATTGGCGTATAATTCACGATTTATTTTTTACTGGGTTTTTAAATTATGCCAATTGACACACAGGCGGTTATCAAAGAATATCAACACGAAGCGGGCGATACGGGCTCAACCGATGTCCAAGTTGCTTTATTAACAGCGCGCATTAAACATTTAACCGAGCATTTTAAAACCCACAAAAAAGATCATCATTCCAGACGAGGCTTGTTGCGTTTAGTTTCTCAGCGGAAAAAATTATTAACTTATTTGAAAAGCAAAAGCACCCAATCCTACACCGATTTAATCGCGCGTTTAGGCTTGAGAAAATAAACCGAATCATTGATGAAAAAGCCCTGTTTTTGGGCTTTTTTTATGTCTGCTAAAAAAAATAAACCGAGCGTTTTTACTCAAAAAATCATCGCAAAAAATATGGAGTTATCCCCTACTTATCAACGCATTGA
>CAZRUL010000049.1:0-4450 GCA_964603245.1 uncultured Piscirickettsiaceae bacterium | reverse complement strand
CTCAAAAAATCATCGCAAAAAATATGGAGTTATCCCCTACTTATCAACGCATTGACGATCTGAGTGAGCGTTTTAAAGCCCTGTGTGTGCATTTAAATCTGGAAGAAAAACAAGGTCGACTGGAAGAGGTTTTGCTAGAATTAGAAAATCCAGATATTTGGGCAGATCCCGCCACAGCACAATCGTTGGGACAAGAAAAATCCAAACTAGCCGCTATTTGTCAAGCACTGACTCAATCTGGCGCAACGCTCACAGATGCCCAAGAATTATTGGAAATGGCACAAGCTGAAAACGATCACGCCAGTGCCGACAGTATTATTGACGATGTAAATGCGGTTGCTGCCACCATCGAAAAACTAGAATTTGAGCGAATGTTTAATGGCGATTTGGATGCAAATTCTGCGTATTTGGACATTCAATCTGGCTCGGGTGGCACTGAAGCGCAGGATTGGGCGGAAATGGTGTTGCGGATGTATTTGCGCTGGGGTGAAAAACACGATTTCAACGTCAAATTAATGGAAGTCTCAGCAGGCGAGGTCGCAGGCATCAAATCTGCCACGATTTATTTTAAGGGCGATTATGCTTTTGGCTGGCTCAGAAGTGAAATCGGGATTCATCGTTTGGTGCGCAAATCGCCATTTAACGCCAACGGCAAACGCCACACTTCCTTTTGCTCGGTGTTTGTCGCGCCCGAAGTGGATGATAATATTGAGATTGATTTAAATCCTGCTGATTTGCGAATTGACACATATCGTGCCAGTGGAGCGGGCGGTCAGCACGTGAATAAAACCGAATCGGCGGTGCGAATCACGCATTTACCCACCAATACCGTGGTGCAATGCCAAGATGGCAGATCTCAACATTCTAATAAAGATCAGGCGATGAAGCAGTTAAAATCCAAATTATACGAGCTGGAAATGCAAAAACGCAACAGCGAAAAGCAATCTTTGGAAGACACTAAATCCGACATTGGCTGGGGGCATCAGATTCGCTCATACGTGCTGGATCAGTCCAGAATTAAGGACTTGCGCACTGGCGTTGAATCCACTAATACTGGCGATGTTTTGGACGGGAATTTGGATCCATTTATTCAAGCGAGCCTAAAAGCAGGGCTTTAACATTTAAAAAAAATAACCTAACTTTTTGCCATTTCTAAAGTTTATAATTCCGCCGTTCCATTCATCATTTAACCCACAACACAGGAAAACCTATGAACAAATTTTTATTAACATTAATGTTAGCTTTTGCTTCACAATACGCACTCGCTGGCAACACACAAAGCACAGCGGCGGATCTTTTTGCGACTGATTCTGTCAAAAAAGCAGCACCCGTTAAACAAGCAGTGTCTGTTAAAAAATTCACCAAAACAGAAATGAATGCCCGTGACAAAGCAAACCTTACTAAAAGCATTGTAGAGCATGCCGTTTTTATGGCAGTGACACAGGGCAGAAAAGTCGCACTGGCAGCCATCTCCGATCCTAAAGGGATTTTTATTAAAGACGAATTTTATGCATTTGCAGGCGATTTGAAAACCATCACATTGCTCGCTCACCCCTATATTCCTTCGCATATTGGCACCGATATGGGATTATTTAACGATGGAAACGGCACGTATATGAATTTTGAAATGTCTAAAATTGCCCTAGAAAACGGCGCTGGCTGGGTTGATTATTATTGGTTCAAACCAGGCAGTGGCAAAAAATTACTCAAGCACACGTATGTAATGAAAGTGCCGACTCAAAGCTACTTTATCGGTAGTGGATATTACGAGTAATTCACCCTCTAAAACCCTCGTTTAAAATTTTACAAAACGGCGGTTTTATTTATGATTGACAAAGGCGTTAATTTAAAAAACCTTTTGTCAATTGTCATTTTTGGCACTTCAAAAAAAATAATCTGTCTCATTTTCTTGAGCAAAAAAGATTCAACAAATCTCAAAAATACACCATTTTTCATCTCAATCAGTCGCATTAAAACGACATTAAATTAAAAAAAATCCTCAAAATAATTCAGCAAATGATTCAGCAAAATGATTGCGCAATCACTCTCAGAGACTGTATTATTCAACGCAATTTAATTCAGGCTAACTACAAAAAATGACAACACATTACGATATGATCGCCATTGGCGCTGGATCTGGCGGACTCTCAGCGGTGGAACGTGCCAGCGAATACGGCAAAAAATGCGCTGTGATTGAAGTAAAAACCATCGGCGGCACGTGTGTTAATGTGGGCTGTGTGCCTAAAAAAATTATGTGGTTCGCTGCCAATACTGCCACTCAAATTAACAACGCCAAAGGGTTTGGGTTTGATATTAAACACCAAGATTTTTCTTGGCAGACGCTCAAAACAGGTCGGGATAATTACATCAAAGGCATTACCCGTTGGTATGATAATTATCTGGAAAACTTGGGCATTGACTATATTCACGGCTTTGCCAAATTGGTGGATTCGCACACCATTTCAGTCAATGACAAAACCTACACCGCCGATCAAATCGTGCTTTCTCCAGGGGGTGAGCCATCCGTGCCGCACATTGAGGGGGCTGAATACGGCATCACTTCGGACGGGTTTTTTGAACTGGAAGCATTGCCTAAAAAAGTGGCAATTATTGGCAGTGGTTATATTGGCGTTGAGTTGGCTGGCGTGCTGAATGCGCTGGGTAGCAAGGTTGAGATGTTTGCCAGATCCCAAAAATTGCTCCGCGGTTTTGATACGATGATCCAAAATGCACTGGATAAAGATTACACCAATCACGGCATTATTATTCATTACAACATCCAAATTGACAAAATTTCACACGACAAAACCATTCACACCAATCAAGGCGAATTTGCTGGATTTGATGCCATTATTTGGGCGGTCGGCAGAGATCCAATGACCCGACATTTGGGCTTAGAAAAGGCGGGTGTTGCGTGCAATCAGCGCGGTTTTATTCCAACGGATAAATTTCAAACCACCAACGTTGCGCATATTTTTGCCCTCGGCGATGCCACTGGAATGGCACCTCTCACGCCCGTTGCCATTGCTGCTGGCAGGCGATTGTCTGATCGTCTTTACAATAATATGCCCGATCGACATCTTGATTATAGCCACATTCCAACCGTGGTTTTTTCGCACCCACCGATTGGCACTATTGGTTTGAACGAGGCTGAAGCACACGAAAAATTTGACAAAATTAAAATCTACAAATCCGAATTCACCCCGATGGCAGATGCATTGTCAGACCACAAAACCACCACCGCACTCAAACTCATTTGTGCTGGAGACGAGGAAAAAATCGTCGGCTGTCATATTATGGGACACGGCGCTGATGAGATGCTGCAAGGCTTTGCGGTGGCAATTCGAATGGGCGCGAGCAAACAACAATTTGATGACACAATCGCCATTCACCCGTCCAGTGCTGAAGAATTAGTCACGATGCGTTAGTTGTTTTTGTTTGTTTTGTTTTTGTGTTTTGCACATTTTTTTGAGTATTTTTTTGAACCGCATTTAAATTGCATTTGCATTTAAGTTGCATTTAACGTTTGTGCAACTTGCGCCATTTAGAGGGCTTGATGGGCGGGACATCAAATCCCCAAAATCCAGCCCTAGATTTTTGAGCCAACGCCTGCACGTGGCGATATTTTTTGCCACTCGCAAATGCCATTCCT
Organism: uncultured Piscirickettsiaceae bacterium; assembly: GCA_964603245.1. Lineage (GTDB taxonomy): Bacteria > Pseudomonadota > Gammaproteobacteria > PS1 > Pseudothioglobaceae > CAZRUL01. The sequence goes on along the minus strand of CAZRUL010000049.1, from coordinate 798 downwards.
GCTGCCACCATCAGCTCAGCAATATCTTTGTCACCTTTATACACCCGCACCAAAACGCGCCGATAAAAATCCGTAGCAACTGGCTCAATCCGCACCGCTCCCGACAAAGTGCGCAATAATTGCTGTAAATATTTCTTGGACAAACGCCCGCAATTAATATATTTGTGCTGAATTTTTTGACACGTTTGACGCATCTCTGGCGTGTCAATCCCCAAAATCCGCATTTGCATACTGATACTATCACCATCCACAACGTAGAGTGTGTTGGCACTTTTGAGCGCAAAATTTTCTGGAATGGCAACGGCACAAGTAGCGGCGAAAAAGCACAAAATAAATAATTTCATCTAAAATAAGACTGGCGGTAAAATCAAGCATTTTATCCCACCGAGTCCAGCAATACGTGAGCACGTTAGCGCAAATATTACCGCACATAAAATGGGATGCTGATGGGCTGATTCCCGCCATTGCGCAAGAGTTTGAAACAGGCGAAATCCTAATGTTTGCTTGGATGAACGCAGCCTCGCTTGCGCTGAGTATTGAAACACAACAGGCCGTTTATTATTCGCGCTCGCGCCAAAAATTGTGGGTAAAAGGCGAAGAATCTGGGCACGCACAAAATATTCGGGAAATTTATACCGATTGCGATAATGACGTGATTTTGCTCAAAGTGGAACAAGTCGGCGGGATTGCTTGCCACACGGGCAGAAAATCTTGTTTTTTTCAAAAATTGGATGACAATCACTGGCAAAACGTGGCGCCAATTATTAAAAATGCGAGCGATATTTATGGATGATATTT
>CAZRUL010000048.1:4067-8069 GCA_964603245.1 uncultured Piscirickettsiaceae bacterium | reverse complement strand
AGATTATTGCCGTAATAAAGTAGATTATCAGAGCTACAAAGTAGATTATTGCCGTAATAAAGAAGAACATCAGAGCAAAAACCACCTTTTTTATTATGGATTCTAGGTTTTATTTAAATTCTATGGGCAAAATTCGTTGCGCCGAATGAGGCTGTTGGATTAAATCGGTGAATGCGCTTTGGATGTGTGCGGTGATTGCCCCCGCGGAGAAGTGTTGAGTGGTGTTTTGATGGATGATTTGGCTCACGCTTTGAATGCCGATGATGCTACTGGTGATAAAAACGGCGTCAAATGTGAGCAACTCTGCCACCGAAAACGCTGCTGTGTCAATCCGCAATCCCAACGTTTTTGCTAGATTTAAAATCACCTCTCGGCGCGTGCCTGCAATCCCGCACTGGCTCAAATCAGGCGTGTGCAAACATTGTCCGCGGATGGCAAAGATATTGCCTTGAGTTGCCGACACCACTTGTTGATTGGCGCCGAGCATAATGCATTCGTCGGCGTGTAAATCCACTCGGGCGAGAATTTGCTCCAGCCGATTGCAATGTTTAATGCCCGCGAGTAGTGGCTGATGAACGTAACCGCTGGGGCAAACACTGAGCGTGAATTGTGCGGCGGGTGGCTTCGGGGGTAGTTTTGAGACAATCACAATCCGAGTCGGGGCAATATCGCGAGACGCGCCATACCCTCTGACACTTTCACCGCGAGAGAGTAAAAGTTTGACAGCAAAACGATGGTGCGGTTTGACGCGTGCGGTTTGAATGAATTGGGAGAATGCCTGAGTGATGTCTGCCAGCCACAATCGCTCAGCCACTGGATTGATTTTGAGTGCCAGCCGACCTTTTTCCAAGCGATTAAAATGCGCACGCCAAAACAATAGGCGGTTATTTTCCAGCAAACAGGTTTCAAACACGCCGTCGCCGAATTGCGTGAGACGATTAAAAACGCTCAGTTTGGCGCACAACTCGCCGTTAATTAAAACCACATTTTCCATAGGGCAGGTATTATAGTGGGCTTTTTATTTGAATCATCTCAACGCACGACCCGATTTGTTTGCACCGCTACCTTTCTTTTTCCCTTTCTTGCTCCCCTTTTGTATGAAGCTATTTATTCGGCGTTTTATTTTTGCTTTATTAGACAGTGCTAAGGATTTATTGCCGATTGTTTTGGTGATTGGGTTTTTTCAAGTCTTTGTGCTGCAGCAACACATTCCGAATCTGAGCAATATTATTGTGGGCTCTGTGTTTGTGTTGGTGGGCTTGGCTTTATTTATTCAAGGGCTGAAATTGGGTTTGTTTCCGATTGGCGAATCGCTCGCCTTTGCGTTTGTTAAAAAAGGCTCATTGTTTTGGTTGCTGTTGTTTGCGTTTACGTTGGGTATCGGCACGACGATTGCTGAGCCCGCGCTCATTGCGGTGACCACCGAGGCGGCATCTGTGGCTTATTCGGGTGGGATTATTAACGATTATGAATTTGAACAATACGCACAAACGCTGCGCTACGTGGTGGCAGTTTCGGTGGGGTTTGCGGTGTTGATTGGGGTGTTGCGCATTATCAAAGGCTGGCCGATTCAGTGGATTATTATCAGCGGATATGTGCTGGTGATGCTGACAACCATCATCGCGCCAGATTTTATCATCGGCATTGCGTATGACATCGGCGGGGTTACGACGAGTTCAATCACGGTGCCGCTCATCACCGCGCTGGGGGTGGGTTTGTCTAGTAGTATTCAGGGCAGAAATCCACTGACCGATGGCTTTGGGATGATTGCCATTGCTGCACTGATGCCGATTATTTCTGTTTTGTTGTTTGGGGTGCTGCGATGAATTTGCTCCATTATTTTACAAATTCGCTGTGGGATATGGTGCCGATTGTTGCGGTGTTGTTTGGTTTTCAACTGCTGATTTTGCGCCAAAAGATTCCACACATTGGGCGCATTATCTTTGGCTTTGTGCTGGTGTGGCTTGGGCTGACATTGTTTATCATCGGCTTAGAAAAGGCGTTGTTTCCGCTGGGCAAACTGATGGCAACGCAGCTAACCTCAGTGGATTTTCTGGGCGGCACAGCCCTTCACTGGACGGATTATTATTGGGTGTATCTTTTCTCAGCCAGCATTGGTTTCGCCACCACGATTGCCGAGCCGTCTTTGCTGGCGGTGGCGATTAAAGCCGAGCAAGTGTCGGGTGGGTTTATTAAAATCTGGTCGCTGAGAATTGCCGTGGCAATCGGGGTAGCCATCGGGGTGACGCTTGGCACTTATCGAATTGTGGTGGGCATTCCGATTCATTATTTTATAATCACGGGCTACGTGATAGTGCTTGTGCTGACGTATTTTGCGCCTAAAAATATCATCGCACTTGCCTACGATTCTGGCGCAGTGACGACCTCAACGGTGACTGTGCCTTTGGTGGCAGCACTCGGTTTAGGGCTTGCCAGCACGATTGAAGGACGCAATCCACTGATTGATGGATTTGGACTGATTGCGTTTGCCAGTCTTTTTCCGATTATTAGCGTGATGATTTATGCACAACTCAACACATTTTTAAGAAAATAACCCACTCATCAAAACGGAGAATTTATGCACTTTAAACTGATTATTGCTTTTGTTGATAGCAGCCAAACTGACAACATTCTTGAGGCCTCCAGAGCTCAGGGCGCAACGGGATCCACCGTGATTTCACAGGCCAGAGGAGAGGGCTTGAAACACGCCAAAACATTCTTCGGGCTTAGCCTTGAAGCGCCGCGCGATATGTTGCTGCTTTTAGTGGAACAACATTTAGCCCGCACCATTTTAGAATCCATCGGCGAGACGGGAAAGTTTGACACCGACTCGCAAAACGGCATCGCATTTCAAATAGACGTAGAAGATGCGATCGGCGTAATGCAACAAATTGAAGCTTTAGAACACACCATAGAGGAAGAATTATGAAAACCAAACCAATGTTAGTCAAAGATATTATGTGGACACAAGTCGATATTGTGGAGGGCAAATGCACCGTCCGCAATGCGCTGAAAGATATGCAGCACAAAAAAACCAAAATACTGGTGGTGAATAAATCCAACCCCTACGATGAATATGGGGTGGTGCTGATTGCTGATATTGCCACCAAAGTGATTGCCAAAAATCGCGCCCTAAATCGGGTCAGCATTTATGAAATTATGACCAAACCTGTGATTTCGGTGCATCCTGAAATGAGCACTCGAAATTGTGCGCAACTGCTCTCAAATTTTGGCTTGTCGCGCTGTCCCGTGATGGACGAGGGCAAAATTGTGGGTGTGATCAGCCTCACCAATATTGTATTTAATGGCGAAAGAACAGTATAAATTTACTGGGGGCAATATGCTAAAATCAGCGCGTTTTAATTTTTTTTAAATTTTCTTTGGGGACAAAATGAATACAGTTATTAGTTTAATTAAGTGGGGTTTAATGGCAATCGGTGCGATCACCGTTTATTATATGGTGTCATTTCAAGTGAAATACGACGGCATTACCAGCAAAGTGCTCAGCGAAATGATCTCGCCTACTTTGCACGAAAAATCGATGGAAATGGTTTATATGCCGATGGCAAATACATTGCTAACAACGGGTGATTTGGCGATGGCATCGATTATTCGCGTGCCAGTTGAAGCAGACGTTTCTAACGAAGACGTAGCAGAGTCTATGGCTTCGATTGCAACCGCAGAGGGGATTCGCGAGGTGGGTATTTTGCCTTTGTCAGAAATGGTTAAATTACAAACGGGCGAAGATCAAAGATTTCTCAAGATTTTCCAATATTGTGCACCGCGCACCGCAATGACGATGGTGGATTATTCGGATGCATTTGCGGCTTATTTGCCCTGCAGAATTGCCCTGATTGAAGACAAACAAAAGAAAAGATGGCTTTACACGCTGAATATGGATGCGATGATTTATGGCGGTGCACCGTTGCCAGCCGATCTTCTTAAAGCAGCGCTGAAAGTCCAGAAAACAATGAATGCCATTCAACAAGGCGGCGCACAGGG
>CAZRUL010000048.1:1853-3967 GCA_964603245.1 uncultured Piscirickettsiaceae bacterium | reverse complement strand
AAAAACAAATCGCGCAAAAATCTCACTCAAAACCACCCAACTATGAAACCCATTTATCACGATTTAGAACATCAAATTACCTGCATTGACACCGAACATATGCGCAAAAATTTTGTGGCAGCTTATTTGATTCAAGCAGGCGATGAGGCGGCTTTTATTGATACAGGCTGCCATTTATCGGTGCCGATTTTGCTATCAGTATTGGCTGAAAAAAACATTCCGCGCCAAAAAGTTACCCAGATTATTCTCACTCATATTCATTTGGATCACGCAGGCGGGGCAGGCGAGCTCATCAAACATTTGCCGAATGCCACGGTTTACGTTCACGAGCGCGGCGCGCAACATATGAGAGATCCGAGCAAATTAAAAGCAGGCGTGATTCAAGTTTATGGCGAATTATTTTTCAAACAATTTTTGGGCGATCTGATTCCAATTCCCGAGCGCAGAATTCGCGTCGCCAAAGAAAATGACACGATTATGCTCGGCAATCGGATTTTGCAATTTATCAACACACCGGGGCACGCCTATCATCACCTGTGCATTTGGGACAAAACCTCGCAGGGAATTTTTAGCGGCGACACGCTGGGGGTGAGTTATCGGGAGTTTGACACGAAGCACGGCGCGCTGATTTTTCCGCCGACCTCGCCCACTCAATTTGACCCAGAAACGTGGCAACAATCCATCCAAAAACTGATGAAATTCCAGCCAAAATACGCCTATTTAACCCACTTTAATCGGATTGAATTTAGCCAAAATAGTGCCGATCAATTGGTGCATCATCTCAACAATTTCACCAAAATTAGCCGACAATTAGCACACGCCACAAACCGCCACAAAGCATTGAAAACGCAATTACTCAACTATCTTTTAGGCGTTGCCACGCAGCACGAAGTCGCCCTCGATACGCCCGCACAAATTAAATTATTCAAAGGCGATTTGGAAATTTGCGCCCAAGGATTAGGCGTGTGGCTGGATTATTTAGCCAAACAAACCCCCGATTAGCGCGCAACAAATCAGGGGATTGTTTTAAAAAATGTGGGGAAATCGGCGTGTTTTTTGATTGTTTTTTTACGGTGATTTTTTTACAACGTTTCCAAAATATATTGCGTCAACAGTGCCACAGGGCGACCCGTTGCACCTTTGTGCTTGCCACTGACCCACGCCGTGCCAGCCACATCCAAATGCGCCCAATGATAGTCTTTGGCAAATCGCGCCAAAAAACAACCCGCCGTAACACTGCCCGCTTCTTTGTTGCCAATATTCGCCATATCGGCAAAATTAGATTGCAACAATTCATCGTATTCCTCGCCCAGTGGCAATTGCCAAGCAGTGTCCAGCGCATTTTCACCCGCACAAAGCAGCGCATTTGCCAGCGTTTGATTGTTAGACATCAAACCGCAATGATACTTGCCGAGTGCGACAATCACCGCGCCTGTTAAAGTTGCCACGTCAATCACAACTTTGGGTGTAAATTTCTCAACGTAAGTCAGCGCATCGCACAAAATCAGTCGCCCCTCCGCATCGGTATTGAGCACTTCAATCGTTTGCCCCGACATACTTTTCACCACATCTCCAGGCTTTGAGGCATTATGCGCAGGCATATTTTCAACCGCTGGCACGACAACGACCAAATTGGTTTTGAGTTGCATAGTTGCCACCGCACGCATCACGCCCAGCACTGACGCACCGCCACACATATCGTATTTCATCTCGTCCATTCCAGTGCCAGATTTAAGCGAAATACCGCCACTGTCAAACGTCACGCCCTTGCCCACCAACACAATCGGAGGCGCATCACCATTGCCCTGATAGCGCAAACTGATGAGTTTAGGCGGCTCAATTGAGCCTTTAGACACTGAAAGCAACGATTCCATACCGAGCGCGGACATATCGGATTGTTCCAAAATCTCACAATACAATTTAAATTCTTGCGCCAAATCTTGCGCGCTTTGTGCCAAATAAGTCGGCGTGCAAATATTTGAAGGCAAATCTCCCAACTCACGCGCCAACGCCATTCCGCTGGCAATCGCGCGCCCCTGTTGTAGCGCACGGGTATTTTTTGCGTCCATTTTTGTATTAACTTTTGAATGCGTTTTTGCATCCGTTTTTGCATC
>CAZRUL010000048.1:0-1753 GCA_964603245.1 uncultured Piscirickettsiaceae bacterium | reverse complement strand
TTGCGTCCATTTTTGTATTAACTTTTGAATGCGTTTTTGCATCCGTTTTTGCATCAAAATGAACGGCAATTTGCTCAATTGAAAATGCCGTTTGCTCACTCTCAGCGCGCGTTTTCACAATTTTATAAGTCGCATTCGTCATCACTTGTGCGGTGATTTGTTGCGTCCAAAATGAATCTCGCCCCTCAATTTCAACCGAGCCGAGCAGACTATTTTTCAGCTTGCGTTTTTGCGATTCAGCAGTTAAATTTACCAAAGTTTTTTGATAATTTTTATCCGTAGCGCACGCACCCAATCCCGCCACAATCACAGTTTTAGCCTGAAACCCTGCCACCAAATTTAGGCTCAACAACGCACCCGCCTGCGCCTCAAAATGATTTAATTCAATCAACGATTGCACCGCTGCAAATTCACAATCCTGCCCACACAAAGCAAACACCACCACACAATCCCCGTCAAACGCCTGAATAGGCTGATCTGTTAGCGAAAAAATCATCACACACTCCAATAAAAAATAGATTTCAAACCCGATGAATTCTACCTAAAACAAGGTAGAATATGCCACGTTTCACTATGTTCAATTTTAAATTACAGGGTTTTTATGTTCAAAATATTGCTTAGTTTGCTCCTACTTTCCACCCATATTTGGGCGGATAAAAATGACATTGCTAAAAATCTCAGTCCTATTTTTGGAAAAATCGCGCTCGAAGATATTTCGCAAACGCCTTTGGCAGGGATTTTTGAGGTCATTACGCGCAACCCGATAGACTCCGTTTTGGTCTCAGCAGATGGGCGTTATTTGATTCAGGGCGATGTGATTGATGTGAGCACGCGGAGCAAAATGCCACGCAGCAGCAACCTCAAACAATTGATCAAAGCAGAAATTGACGCGGTGGCAGAGTCCGATAAAATCATTTTCAAAGCCGACAATGAGCGCTACGTCATTCACGTTTTTACCGATGTAGATTGCCCGTTTTGCAAAAAATTACACTTCGGGGTGAGAAAAATGAACCAATTGGGCATCACAGTCAAATACTTAGCCTCCCCTTTGGCGGGATTGCATCCGAATGCGCAAAGTAAAATGGAGAAAATTTGGTGCGCCAGCGACCGCGCCAAAGCGATGGATAATTACAAAAGACGCGGTGTTGTGCCCAACTCGGCAGCCTGCAAAAATCCAGTAGCAGCGCAATTAGCCCTCAGTCAAAAACTTGGCGTTAACGGCACACCGTCAATATTTTTGGCAGACGGCAGCAACATTGCGGGATATTTATCACCTCGGAATTTGCTCAGAATGATTAAGCGCAGTTTAAAAAAATAATGCTATTTGGATTTGGTTTAAACTAGAAAACTAGAAAAAAATGCCTCAAGAATATTGAGGCATTTTGTTGTGGAACAACTTTTGAAAATGGATTTTTACACAATCACTTTTGCAATTTTTTACACCACTTTTTTTTAAGTAAATTTTTTTACACAACCACGTTTGCAATATTTTTACACAATTTTTTTGAATGGATTTTGACACAACACCAGCAATATTTTCTTGTGCAATTCTAGTTTTTTTCTTGCACAACTCTAGTTTTTTTTGACGCAATTCTGACATTTTTTGAGCATTGGCTGACTAACACGCCGATTTTTACTGGCTAATTTACTGGCTAATCAACAACAAAAACAAAAACAAAAACAAAAACACCACTCAAAATATTTGCCAAAATATCGCTTTAAAACCCCGTTCTAATTTTTCTTGTCCACTTTC
>CAZRUL010000047.1:0-8699 GCA_964603245.1 uncultured Piscirickettsiaceae bacterium | reverse complement strand
AAAAAAAACGCCCAATCAAGGGCGTTCGTGTTTTTAGAATGCGGAGTTTTTATCCAACTAACTTATTTTTAGCAATCCACGGCATCATTTTGCGCAAACTCGCGCCCACCTGCTCAATTTGATGCTCGCGCTGAACTTCTCTGCGCTTGGGCAAACTGCTGACGTTTTCCACAAACTCTTTGGCAAAGGAGCCATCTTGAATCTCAGTCAAAATCTTGCGCATTTCCGCTTTGGTTTCATCCGTGATAATCCTCGGACCGCGCGTCACGTCGCCATATTCGGCGGTATTTGAAATTGAGTAGCGCATATTTGCAATTCCGCCCTCATACATCAAATCCACAATCAGTTTGAGCTCGTGCAAACACTCAAAATACGCCATCTCTGGCTCATAACCTGCCTCAACTAACGTCTCAAAACCCGCTTGAACTAGCGCCGTTGTGCCACCACAAAGCACCACCTGCTCGCCGAATAAATCGGTCTCGGTTTCATCTTTAAAAGAAGTTTCCAAAATGCCCGTGCGCCCACCCCCGATGGCACTCGCATAAGAAAGCGCGGTGTGTTTTGCTTTGCCAGACGCATTTTGATGAATCGCAATCAAATCTGGAATGCCGCCGCCTTTGACAAACTCGGAGCGCACCGTATGCCCTGGGGCTTTTGGCGCAATCATAATCACGTCTAAATCGGCTCTGGGCTTGATTTGTCCGTAGTGAATGTTAAATCCGTGGGCAAATGCAAGTGTTGCACCCATGCCTAAATTGGGCTCAATCACCTCTGCGTAAAGCTCGCCTTGAAATTCGTCTGGTGCCAGTATCATCACCAAATCAGCCCAAGCAGTCGCGGCTTTAATCGGCTTGACTTTTAAGCCAGCCGCCTCAGCTTTCGCAGCAGACGCTGAGCCTTCACGGAGCGCGACCACCACTTCCACCCCAGAATCTTTTAAATTGTTGGCGTGCGCGTGTCCCTGCGAACCATAGCCGATGATGGCGACTTTCATTTTTTTGATGACACTTAAATCTGTGTCTGCATCATAATATCTGTTCATAATTTGCCTCTGTTGTGAGTTGGAATGAGTGAAAAATTGACTAAAAATTGACTAAAAATAAAACTTAGTCGATGAGTTTATTGCCCCGAAAAACGCCAGTAACGCCTGTTCGGGAGACTTCTAAAATAAGGGAATCATTCAGTGCGGCTAAAAAAGCATCTAACTTTTTGGCTTTGCCCGCGACTTCAATGCTGTAAGTTTTGCCTGCAACATCCACAATCTTGCAGGAAAAAATATCCACCAATTGTTTGATTTCTACTTGATTTTGCTTGAGTGCCTTGACTTTAACCAGCATCAATTCGCGCTCAACGTGCTGGGCGTTGGTCAAATCACTTACCTTTACCACGTCAATCAGTTTGTTGAGTTGCTTGATAATTTGCTCAATAATCTCAGAATTGCCGTGGCTGACGATGGTCATTCTAGAAAGTGTGGGGTCATAAGTGGCAGCGACGGTGAGCGACTCAATGTTAAATCCGCGCGCCGAAAAAAGCCCCGCTACTCGCGACAAAGCGCCCGCTTCGTTTTCCAATAAAATTGCAATAATATGTCTCATAACTTATACCAAATTGAGCCCAGAATTGTGAGTTGAAGCCATTGCATCCCTGCCTGCTAGCAACATTTCGTTGTGTCCCGCGCCCGAGGGAATCATCGGGAAAACGTTTTCAGTTTGATCGGTAATAATATCCAGAAAAACCGTTCTGTCTTTGCGCGCAAAAGCCTCAACGAGCGCGGGTTTGAGGTCGGCTTCCTGCTCAACTTTAATGCCGAGATGGCCGTAACTCTCCGCCAATTTGACAAAATCAGGCAACGCATCCATATATGACATAGAGTAGCGTTTTTTGTAAAAAAACTCTTGCCATTGACGCACCATTCCGAGGTAGCGATTATTGAGGTTGATGATTTTCACGGGCGTATTGTGCTGCAACATTGAGGACAATTCCTGCGTCATCATTTGAATACTGCCCTCGCCCGTAACACACGCCACCTCCAGCTCAGGCATTGCCAATTTTGCCCCCATCGCCGCAGGCAAACCAAAGCCCATCGTGCCCAAACCGCCAGAATTTATCCAACGCCGCGGGGTGTCAAAATGATAATATTGCGCCGCCCACATTTGATGCTGACCGACATCGCTGGTGATAATCGCTTTGCCAGCGGTCACCTCAAAGAGTGTCTCAATCACGGTTTGTGGTTTGATAACACCCGCTTGTTTTTTGTAAGCCAGCGAATCCACCGCACGCCAAGTGTTGATTTGTTGCCACCACGGCTGAATGTCTTGAGGGGTTTTGGGGGGTTTTTGAGGCTTGAATTGGTCTTTTAATTGAGCCAATAATTGGGCTAAAACTGGACGCAACTCGCCAAGAATCGGCACATCAACGGCGACATTTTTAGCAATGGAAGTCGGGTCAATATCCACGTGAATGATTTTAGCAGTGGGGCAAAATTTATCCACATTTGCCGTCACTCTGTCATCAAATCGCGCCCCCAAAGCAATCACACAATCCGAGCCGTGCATCGCCATATTCGCCTCATACGTGCCGTGCATTCCCAGCATTCCCAAAGAAAGTTTGTCTTTCATAGGATAAGCGCCCAGCCCCATCAGCGTTTGCGTGATTGGAAAACCCAAATAGCGGGTCAATGCACGCAACTGATCCGACGCATTGCCGATAACACAACCGCCGCCTGCATAAATAATCGGTCGTTTGGCTTTTGCAATGAGTTTTACCGCCCTCGTGATTTGACTCTCATCAATCGCGTGCGTAGGCTGATAAGAGCGCAACTCAATCGTGGCAGGATAAGGAGTGGCAGTCGTGGTGTCAATCGTAATGTCTTTGGGAATATCCACCAACACTGGACCGGGGCGACCCGTCGTGGCAATATAAAATGCTTTTTTAATGGTGTTGGCAATCTCATTAATGTCTTTAATCAGAAAATTGTGCTTGACACAAGAGCGCGTAATGCCCACAGAATCCACCTCTTGAAAAGCATCATTGCCAATCAAAGGCGAGGGCACTTGCCCCGAGATAATCACCATCGGAATAGAATCCATATAAGCGGTAGCGATGCCCGTGACGGCGTTGGTCAAACCCGGCCCTGAGGTCACCAAAACCACCCCTGGTTTGCCGCTCACTCTGGCGTAACCATCGGCGGCGTGCGTTGCCCCTTGTTCGTGGCGAACGAGAATATGATGGATGGATCGTTGCGCATCCAACACATCATAAATATGCAAAACTGCCCCGCCCGGATACCCAAAAATATACTTAACCTGCTCTTGCTCAAGACTGTCAATCAGGATTTGTGCGCCATTTAACTGCATGGATGTTTAACACGAAAAAATAAACCGCCGATTATACCCAATGCCCGCCATTTTCATAGGCTAAGACTGGGCGTAATTCAACGATTTAGCCACCGATATTTACAGCGCATCGGTCCAATCTTCAGAATAAAAACGCATCGGCGAATTCTCCTCTTCAAAAGTTTCAATCTGCCAACTTTCAGGCCGCTTTAAAATATTTGACAACAGTTGATTATTCAACAAATGTCCCGTTTTATAGCCCTCATAATGCCCAATTAAATTCCCACCGAGCAAATACAAATCGCCCACAATATCCAAAATTTTGTGTTTCACGAATTCATTTTGATAGCGCATTCCGTCCTCGTTTAACACGTCGTCATCACTCAGGGCAATCGCATTGTCCAAACTTGCACCCAACGCCAAATTTTGACTTTGCATCATTTCCACGTCTTTAAGATAGCCGAACGTTCGGGCGCGTGAAATCTCTTTTAAATACGATTGTTTGGCAAAATCAATGCTCAAATGTTGTCCGCTTTCTTTGACTTTTTTATGCTCAAAATCAATCTCAAGCGTGACTTTAAAGCCCTCATACGGTGAGACTTGCGCCCAAGAATCGCCGTGCTCAACCCGAACGGTGTCTTTCATCACAAAAAAACGTTTGTGTGCATTCTGCTCTTCAATGCCAGCAGATTGCACCAAAAAAATAAACGGCGCCGAAGACCCGTCCATAATCGGCACTTCAAACGAATCCAACTCAACCAGCACATTGTCAATCCCCAGCGCAGAAAAAGCACTCATCAAATGCTCCACCGTGGAAACTTTCACGCCGTGATGTTCAATCCCAGTAGAAAGCACCACCTCATTCACAAAAGCACTGTGTGCGCGCACCAATTTACCGCCAGCGTCCAAACGCCGAAATACCACGCCATAATCTATCTCGGCGGGAATCAATTTCATACTCACAACTTTGCCGTTATGAATGCCGATGCCGCGCGCTTTCACGGCAGTTTTGATGGTTCTTTGTTTAATCATTGAAATGCTCTAAATTAGAATTCAAATAGTCTGCTTTTAATTTTACCCACCAATCCGATTTTGGTTTCCTGTTGAGTGGATTGTAAATAAGATTCGTCGTGTTCGTGCAACAATAATCCCAAAGCACAGGCGTAAATTGGACTGGAAATAATCGCCTCGTTGCCTTTGATTTTGGCACCATTGATGTGTGCAAGTTTGCTTCTGACGGTCATAAATTCGCGCAATAATACTTCACAATCGCGGATTTTTGACGCCCCGCCTGTCAGCACAAATCCTGCTTTGAAGGGCGGGAGTTTTTTTTGGGATTTTAAATTGGTTTTAATCAACTCAAATAATTGCTGATAGGATTGTTGAATCACTTCAATTAATTCGTGGGTGGATAAATAACACGTCTGCGCGACATTTATTTGCTTGAATGGAATCAACTCATCTTTGCCCGCTTGGCGAATTTTAGTGTCGCCGTGCGCAATTTTTAAACGCTCAGCCTCGGCAAAATCGGTGTTAAACGCATACGCAATGGCTTGTGTAATGTCATCGCCACCCATCGGCAACACCGCATTATAAGCAATCCCGCCTTTTACAAATACCGACAAACCGACCACGCCAGCGCCGATATCCAGCAAACACACGCCCTCATCTTTGTCGTCCTGCGTCAAAATCGCTTCACTGCTCGCGATTGACCCCAGCACAATTCCCGAAATCCCCAGCCCACTTTGATGAATGGTTTGCTCAATATTGCCCACGCTTTGATTTGACACCGTAATAATATGAATGTCCGCATACAATACCGATGCTTCCAGCCCAATCGGTTTATCCACCGCCACCATTTCCAAATCTTGATCAATCTCAAAGCCATTAACGATATTGTCCAAAATTTGTTTGTTGGCAGAAATCGGAATCGCGGCAGCAGTTTTTAGCGCGGATTCCACGTCAGAGCGCACAATATTTTTAGCTGCCACAGGCACGTGCCCTTGCCGATTAATCGCCTCAACATTCAAATCAGCAATATTCACACTCACGTGATGCACCGCGGTATTGCAACTCGCACAGGCTTTTTTCATCACTTCTTTAATGGCAGCCGACGTCGCATTAATATCAGCCACTTGTCCTTTTCGAACCCCTGCCGACTCGCCCAAAGCACTGCCAAACACACTCAAAATACCCGCTTGTTCTTCGGCAATTAACACCACGATTTTGCTGGTGCCAATATCAATACTAGCTTTGAGATGCGAATTTGCCATTGGTATTTTATGGATTGCGAAAAACGCTAATTTTAACTGAGAAAATTCCCTTCATTGTCTGCTTGATATATTGTATTTATAAATATTTTTTGGATAAAATACGCCCAAATCTCAATTCATCCAAGTTTCAATTCATCACTTTTTAAATCAAACATTCACAATGCAACGAATTATTATTTATACCGATGGCGGTTGTCGCAACAATCCTGGCGTCGGCGGTTGGGGGGTCTGGCTTCAATACGCTGAGCACGACAAAAAAATCAAGGGCGCCAAAGCACTCACCACCAACAATCAAATGGAATTAACCGCCGCCATCAAAGCACTTGAGGCGCTGAACGATAAAACCATTGGGGTGGATTTATACACCGATTCAAAATACGTGCTGAATGGAATCAACGAATGGATCATCAGTTGGCGCGCTAATAACTGGCGCACCTCCAGCAAAAAGCCCGTCAAAAACAAAGCATTGTGGCAAAGTCTCGATGCACTCAATCAATATTACGACGTCAATTGGCATTGGGTCAAAGGACACAGCGACGACCCAGGCAACGATATGGCGGATGCTTTGGCGAATGAAGCAATGGATGCATTGGTGCGCCGCAAACAGGCTTCGTGAATATTACTATATTATGATAAAGTGATAGAATTGCATTTGCATTTTGATTGCTTGATAATGCACCCTAAATTTTAAACACCCCCTCAATTTATGCCAACAAAAAACCTAATCTTATTGCTCGGATTCTTATTTAGTTTTTCCGTATTTGCTGACAATGTTGCCCCACTCGGCAGCAATCCCACAGAAGCTGAAAAGCAAGTCATTCGCGATGCTGCTCAAAGTACATGCGAAGACCAAGAAGACGATGAACGCGAAGAATGCGTTATGGACTATTTCGCCAATCACAATTTAGAAGAAGAGCCTAGTTGTGACTAGCACACAAATTTACAGCACTGCTACATATAAGTGTTGTAAGTCAAACTCGGAAGAGTATTTTTTATAAAACAAGGAAAAAAAGATATGAAACTTCAAGCATTAGCAGTAGGTGTTGCGTCAGTAGCATTTTTAGCATCAACAGCAGTCAGCGCAAAACCCGTTGGTATCGTCAAAGGCGTAATGGAACTCGGAGGCATTTCGCGTAATCAAGACAACAAAGCCACGATTGATCCTGCATTTGCGAAAACTTCACGCCCTTGCCCGCCGTTCTGTATTCAGCCAACCAGCCCATTCTTACCTGCTCAGGTTGATACTGTGTCTGAATTAGACGTTATTCACGCAGCAGCAGATATTAAAGCAGGCAGCACTTCTGTGTTGATTGTTGATGCCAGAACACCAGGCTGGGTGAAGAAAGGCACCATTCCAGGCTCAGTTAACGTGCCATTTACTAAGTTAAATTCTAAGGCACTGGCTAAAGACCCAATGGCAGTGGTTGACATCCTAACCAGCACATTTGGCGTGAAAGATATGGACGGCGTGCTAGATTATAGCAAAGCCAAAACGCTTTATCTTTTCTGTAATGGCTCGTGGTGTGGGCAATCTCCCGCCTCTATCAGAGCATTATTGTCTATGGGCTATCCACAAGACAAGATCAAATACTACCGCGGTGGTATGAATGCTTGGAAATCTCTAGGATTAACCGTTAAGTAGTTCTTTGAAAAAGTGTTGTTTTAATTTAATCACAACACTTTTTTTTCATATCAGGAGATTATTATGAAAACTCAATTAGCAACCCTTGCCGTTGTTTCTGCCATATCGTTTGGCGCTCAGGCACATTTCTTTGATGCTGGACACAACTGGAACAAAGGCAGCTCTGGCGCTAACACCAGTAGCAGTAAATCTGCTACCTCAAAAATAGTAGCTGCCGCCAAAACTAAAGCGAAAAAACCCGTTGGCATCGTTAAAGGTGTAATGACAATGGGCGGCATCTCGCGCGATCAAAACAACAAAGCGATGGTAGATCCAGCATTCGCCAAAACCTCGCGCCCTTGCCCGCCGTTCTGTATTCAACCTATGTATCCGTTTGCACCCGCTAAGATTGCCACGGTGACTGAATTGGATATGATTCACGCAGCGCGCGACATCAAAGCAGGCGACAAAAGTATGCTCATCATTGATGCCAGAACCCCAGGCTGGGTGAAGAAAGGCACCATTCCAGGCGCAATCAACGTGCCATTTACTAAGTTAAATGCAAAAGCATTGGCGAAAGACCCGATGGCAGTGGTGGATGTTTTAACCAGCACCTTTGGCGTCAAGGATATGGACGGCGTGCTTAACTTTGACGGCGCTAAAACCCTGTATCTGTTCTGTAATGGCTCGTGGTGTGGGCAATCACCCGCAGCGATTAAGGCGTTGATGGTGATGGGCTATCCGCATCATAAAATCAAATACTACCGCGGTGGTATGAATGATTGGAAGCTGTTAGGCTTAACCACTAAATAGCTGTGATACTATTTAATGTAAATAATAAAGGGGCACTGCTCGTGTCCCTTTTTTGCGCACTCGGCATCAGCACACAAAACGCACTGGCACAAACACTTGCGCCATCAGCTCCTGCCCTCAACCCATCTGCTTCACTTAACCAACAGAACGCCACCCCCCTAAATCACACCAGCCAACTCATCCCATCCGCCAATTCGGGCAAGCCAATCAACCCAGCCAACCCCTCGGCATTCACCGTTAACCATTGGTATTACAAAGGCTTTATGTATGCAAAAGACCGCGACTATAAAAACGCCTTTGTGTGGATGTTCAAAGCTGCCAACACAGGATTTGCCCCCGCTCAACAGAATGTAGGACTGAGTTATCTTCACGCATTAGGCGTTGAAAAGGATTTTAACAAAGCCTTTATATGGTTTGAGCGCGCTGCCGACCAAGGATTGAAAAATGCCCAAACTAACCTGGGCGCACTCTACTATAACGGCGACGGCACGCAAGAGAATCTAGACAAGGCGGGTTATTACTGGCTCAAAGCCGCCAAACAAAACGACGAACATGCCCAATACAACTTCGCCTCTTTGTCTTTTGAAACGCATCAATATGATCAAGCAGTGTATTGGATGTCACTTGCCGAACACAACGGTCATCCAGATGCCGCTG
>CAZRUL010000046.1:5554-8912 GCA_964603245.1 uncultured Piscirickettsiaceae bacterium | reverse complement strand
AATCAGACGCACTTTGGACTCGGGATAATGCGTTTTTAGGGTGCTAATTGCTTGAGCGAGTGAGTCGGGCGTGTGGGCATAATCTACCCAAATCGGCAGGGCTTTGACGCGTTGCATTCTGCCCAAAGGCGCACACAGTTTCGGCAACAGCGGAATGATTTGCGCGCGCTCAAAGCCCAATTGTTCCACGCTACGCACGGCTGCCAGAATATTGAGCAAATTAAAATGACCGAGCAGAGAAATTTCAAACACAAAATTATCCAATTGACACAAAAAACCGTGGGCGTTTGCATCATATTTAGCAAAGTCTTTGAGACTATAAAACACGGTTTGGCAGCGGCGGGCAGCAGCAGAAAAATGCGCGTGCTGGGGGTCGTCTTGATTGATAATCGCCGTTTTGAGGGATTTTAATTCAAATAATTGTGTTTTGGTTTGGCGATAATTGTCCAGCGTTTGGTGATAATCCAAATGATCCTGTGTGAGATTGGTGAATATCGCCTGCTCAATCGTCAGCCCAGCGATGCGATTGTGCGCCAGCCCGTGTGAGGAAACCTCCAGCACTGCCGTGTGAATATCCTCCAAATAATATTGGTTGAGGGTTTTGTAAAGCGTGAAAATATCGGGCGTGGTGTGGCAGGAAATGTGCGCACTGTTCGTGATGCCGAGGGTGCCGATGAAGCCATTTTTCACGTTCAATGCACTCAGCAATTGATGAATAAAAAACCCAACCGAGGTTTTGCCATTCGTGCCTGTGATGCCGATTACTCGCACTTTGCGTGCCAGTGGATAAAAAATACTTGCTAAAGTGGGCAAATGTTGCGCCAAAGATTTGAGGTAAATGACGGGAATTTGCACATTATATTTAATGGCTAACGACTGAGTTTGCGAATCGTCTGTTGCCACATCCTCCGCCAAAATTGCGCTACAACCGCGCTCAATCGCCTGCGCAATGTGGTGCGCTCCGTGCGTGGTTTTGCCTGCGAGCGCGATGAACAAATCGCCTGTTTGTAGCGTGCGCGAATCCAGACTAATGCCGTGAATTTCTGTCTCCATTTGTGCGTCATTTTTTGCGTTAAACGGAGCTAAGTTTGCTCTAGTTAATAATTGTGAGAATAGTTGTGAAAGGTGCATAAATAATTTGTGGGCTCAATTAAATTTTTCGCGATATTACCCGAAAAATCAACCCATTGATTTATTTATTTAAGGGTTTTGATTGTGTCATTAATGTTGGTATCATTAGCACTTTTTTAGCAAATTTTAGGGGAATGATATGGCTTTAACACGCAGAGGGTTTATTCAATTAGTGGGTGCGGGCGCGACAGCGGGTTTGGTCGGTGCGGGTTATGTCAATCGCAAAAGTTTGTTTGCACAGGATAATAAATACGAGGTGGCAAAAACAGGCAATGCGCGAATTTTGCACATTACCGATACGCACGGCAATTTGCTGCCGAATTATTTCCGCGAGCCGAATGTTAATCTCGGATTTGGCGCGACTTTTGGCAAATTACCGCACGTGGTGGGCAATGCGTTGCTTAAAAAAATCGGCGTCAAACCTGGCTCGCCCGAGGCTTACGCTTTTACTTATAATAATTTCGAGGTGTTGGCGCAAAAATACGGAAAAACAGGTGGCTTTGGGCAGATTAAAACGGTGCTGAATTCGTTGCGTGACAGTGCGGGCGGCAAGCAAAACACACTCACAATCGATGGCGGTGACACTTGGCAGGGCTCGGGCACTTCACTTTGGACACGCGGGGCGGATATGGTGGAGGCGTGCAATTTGTTGGGCGTGGATGTGATGGTGGGGCATTGGGAATTTACCTATAAAGAGGCTGAGGTTTTGAGCAATATCGGTTTTTTCAAAGGGGATTTTTTGGGGCAAAACGTGCGCATTATGGAAGATGCGTTGATGGGTGATGACTACATTAGTATGACGGACAAATACGATGGCAGAGGATTGTTTGACGAAGATGAGGGCTTGCCGTTTAAACCTTACGTGATTAAAAATGTGGGCGGACATCGGATTGCGGTCATCGGGCAGGCTTTTCCGCGCACGTCAAATGCAAATCCACAAAAATATTTTTTCCCAGATTGGTCGTTTGGATTGCGTGAAGAAGAAATGAGCGAATTGGTGGCTGAAATTCGCCAAAATGAAAAACCCGATGCGGTGATTGTGGTGTCGCACAACGGAATGGACGTGGATATTAAAATGGCATCGCGCGTGGTCGGGATTGATGCGATTTTTGGCGGACACACACACGATGGAATGCCCACCCCTGTGGAAGTCAAAAATGCAGGCGGGGTGACGGTGGTCACAAATGCGGGCTGTTCGGGCAAATATATCGGCGTGATGGATTTGGATATTCAGGGCGGAAAAGTCAGCAATTATGAATACAAAATGTTGCCGATTATGACGAATTTAATCAAGCCCGATGCGGAAATGGTGTCGTTTATCAGCAAAATGCGCAACACCAAATACGACAAAAATGTGGTGGAGGCGCGCAATCAAAAAATGTCCAATAATGCGTCCCGAGTGGGCAAAACTTATGCTGAAATTCTCACCGAAAAACTCTGCACCACCGAGCAAACCCTGTATCGCCGCGGTAATTTTATGGGCACTTGGGATCAGGTTTTGGTCAATGCATTGCGCGCTGAACATCAGGCAGATTTTGCAATGTCAGCGGGTGTTCGCTGGGGCACTTCGGTGGTGGCGGGAGATGCGGTGACGATGGAGGATTTGATGACAAATACCTCAATGACTTATGGCGAGACTTACGTTTCTGAAATGAAGGGCGCGCAACTCAAAGAAGTGCTGGAGGGGATTGCGGAGAATTTATTTGTGCAAGATCCGTATTTGCAATCAGGTGGCGATATGGTGCGAATGGGCGGGCTGGATTATACGATTGATCCCGCGGCTGGGATTGGACAGCGAATTAGCGCGATAAAAGACGACGAAGGCACACCGATTGATCCGAACAAATCCTATCAAGTTGCTGGTTGGGCGCAGGTAAATTCGGTGGGCGATGGGCGTTTAATGTGGGATGTGGCAGCGGATTATTTGCGCAAGCAAAAACACCTGAATTTAGTCAAAGTCAATCATCCGACCGTTAAAGGCGTGAAAAATAATCCAGGGATTGAAAATTATGAAGGCAAGTTACTTTAAATGTAATCTAAACACAATTTAATCAAATTTCAACAGATTTAAGTTGCACAATTACACACAATCAAGCCCCGCACGTCGGGGTTTTTTGCGCACTTATTTTATGAAAATACTCGTCATTTTTCTGTTTTTGATTGGTTGTTTGATCAGCACGATGGCGCACTCCGATGTGGTCAAACCTGCGTTGGTGGAAATCTCAAT
>CAZRUL010000046.1:0-5454 GCA_964603245.1 uncultured Piscirickettsiaceae bacterium | reverse complement strand
CCGATGTGGTCAAACCTGCGTTGGTGGAAATCTCAATTCTGCCAAATAACACACTTGAGCTGGTGATTGATTTAAGTCTTGAGGCAGTGATGACGGGGATTGGCACGCAATACAAACAAACCACGGACGCGCCAAATTTTGCCAAATACGATGAATTGAGGGCGTTGAGTGCCGTCCAGTTGCGCCAAAAATTTGCATTATTTGAGGCTGAATTTGTGCAAAGTTTGCAACTCTCGCTCAATGGAATGCGCCAAAAACTCACTTTAACACAGGCAAAAATTGACATTGTTGGCTACAAAAAAAGACCGCGAAAGAGTATTTTAACGTATCAAATCATTGCGCCAAAACCGCTTAAAACCTTGTCGTGGCAATATCCAAAAATTTATGGTGACAGTGCGCTGCGCATTCGTTTTTATCAAGCCAATCGCTACACGTGGAATGATTGGCGCTGGCTACGAAATGGGCAATTTTCTGGCGTTGTCAATCTCAAAGCGCCGCAAAACTCTGCCCAAAACCTCACTCAAAATTCCGCCCAAAACATCACTCAAAATTCCACTCAAAACCCTACCCAAAATTTTGTGCAGTTTGTCGCCATTGGTTTTGCGCACGTGATTCCATTGGGCTGGGATCATATTTTGTTTATTGTCGGGATGGCGCTTTCTTCGCTGTTGTGGCGACGTTTGCTGCTGCTGGTGACCACGTTTACACTCGCGCATACGCTGACTTTGGGCTTGGCAATGTTCGGCGTGGTGGCAATATCGGCGCGCATTGTGGAGCCGCTGATTGCGTTTTCCATTGCGTATGTGGCGCTTGAAAATTTATGGCTCAACCCCTCGATTCGGCGCAAAAGTGTTGCTGTGTTTTTGTTTGGTTTGATTCACGGGCTGGGTTTTGCGGCGATGCTTCAATCTTTTAAAATGCGCGACGAGTCTTTTTTACTCACGTTAATTGGGTTTAATGTGGGCGTTGAATTGGCGCAAATTTTGATTGTATTGAGTGTTGTGTCGCTGCTGTTAATTGCACGCGCGCTACATTTAGATTATCGCAAATTTGTCGTAATGCCCGCCTCAATCGGGATTGCTGTGCTTGGGATTTGGTGGGGCGTGGAGCGAATGATTGGCTAGTTTTTTGAGTTTAAATTGTTACATTTTTTGGCTAATTTTTTGGCGAATTGTTGAACCTATTTTTTTGATTTAAATAATTTTGGCTTGCATCAGCGTGTGCATATTTAGCGCACCCACCACTTGATTATTTTGATTGACCACAGGCAGCGAGTTGAGATTAAATTTGTCCATCAATTGAAAAGCCGCCGCCGCAAGTTTGTCGGGCGCGATAGTTTGGCAGTTAGTCGTCATCACGTCATTTAAGGTGAGTTGTTGAATATTCACTGGATTTTTGGTATTTAATTGCGCTAAAACACGGCGCAAATCGCCATCGGTAAAAATCCCGAGCAGGGTTTGATTGGCATCGGTAATCAGCACCATTCCCATCGCTTTTTGATTCATAATCAGTAGCGCGTCCAAAAGTTTTGTTTGAGCGCGTGCCACTGGAATTGCCTCGCCCGTTTGCATAATATTTTGCACAAAAGTCAGTAATTGTCGCCCGAGTGCGCCCAGCGGATGTGAGCGCGCAAAATCATCAGGGCTAAAGCCTTTGTCAATCAGCAAACTCACTGCCAACGCATCGCCCATCACCAGTGCCACAGTGGTTGAGGAAGTCGGCGCTAAATTATGCGGACAGGCTTCTTTTTCCACGCTCACATCCAAATGCACATCGCACACTTGCGCCATAGTGGAGCGGGCATTTCCCGTCATACTAATCATCGGCACACCGAGGCGTTGAATGATTGGAATGAGGGTGATGATTTCACTGGATTCGCCCGAGTATGAAATCATAATTGCCACATCCGAGGGGCTAATCATCCCCAAATCTCCGTGTCCTGCTTCGCCGGGATGCACCGCAAAAGCGGGCGTGCCTGTGGAGGCAAAAGTGGCAGCAATTTTGTGGCTGATATGCCCTGATTTCCCCATACCGATTAAGATAACTTTGCCGCTGCAATTTTGAATTAATTGGCAGGCATCAATAAAACTGTGATTTAGGCGATGGGCAAGTTCGGCTACTGCTTTGGATTCGGTTAAAATGGTTTGCTTGGCGGATTGTAATAATGAGCTAGACATACATATAATAGGGAAGTGATTTGTGGATGAATTTTAGCGGGATTTGAGTCCTAAAAATGCGCAAATCAACAACAGATAAAAAACTAAATTTCATTGGCGCAATTATTTGAATAACGGTATAATCTGCCAATTTTTTCGTCCGTCAAAAAAAGGTTGGTAAAACAAACTAGCGGATTGAGATACATTTTTTAGCATCATTAAAAACGGAGCACAGCAAATATTTTATGTCAACAATCAATCAATTAGTGCGTAATCCACGCAAGCAAAAACGAGCCAAAAGTGGTGTGCCAGCACTAGACAGTTGTCCTCAAAAACGCGGTGTCTGCACGCGTGTTTATACCACAACACCCAAAAAACCGAATTCAGCACTGAGAAAAGTCGCCCGTGTTCGTTTGACTAATTCAGCCGAAGTGACCACTTATATTGGCGGCGAAGGACACAATCTACAAGAGCACTCGGTGATTTTGATTCGTGGCGGTCGTGTGAAAGATTTACCAGGTGTGCGTTATCATACGGTGCGTGGCGCTTTGGACACCACAGGGGTTGAAGGCAGAATGCAGGGTCGTTCTAAATACGGCACTAAGAGACCTAAAAAATAATTCAATATTTAAATCAACGAGAAAATTATGAGAAGAAGATCCGCGCCTAAAAGAAAAATTCTACCCGATCCGAAATTTGGGGATTTAGTATTGGCTAAGTTTGTCAATATTTTGATGCTGGATGGCAAAAAATCAGTGGCTGAAAAAATAGTTTATGAAGCACTGGATACGATTGAAGCTAAAGGCAATGTCGCGCCGATTGATGTATTTAAAAAAGCATTGGAAAACATTGGCCCGCAAGTTGAAATCAAATCTCGTCGGGTCGGTGGCTCTACTTATCAAGTGCCGATTGAAGTTCGGTCTGAGCGCAAAATGGCATTGGCTATGCGTTGGATGATTGAGGCAGCTCGTAAGCGCGGTGAAAAAGGAATGAAACTTAGGCTGGCAGGCGAAGTTTTAGACGCGGTGCAAAATCGTGGCACGGCACTTAAGAAAAAAGAAGACACACACAGAATGGCAGATGCAAATAAAGCATTCGCACATTTCCGCTGGTAAATTAAGGATTTAAGAAAATGGCAAGAGTAACTCCGCTGGATCGCTATCGTAATATTGGCATTATGGCACATATTGATGCTGGTAAAACCACCACAACAGAACGCATATTGTTATACACAGGGCGCACCCACAAAATTGGCGAAGTCCATGATGGCGGTGCGACGATGGATTGGATGGAGCAAGAGCAAGAGCGTGGCATTACCATTACCTCCGCTGCCACTACTTGTATGTGGAAGGGGATGGATCATCAGTTTGAAGAGCATCGTATTAATATTATTGACACCCCAGGACACGTTGACTTTACCATTGAAGTGGAGCGTTCGCTGAAAGTATTAGATGGTGCTTGTGCAGTGTTTTGCGCGGTGGGCGGTGTAGAGCCTCAGTCAGAAACTGTTTGGCGTCAAGCGAATAAATACAACGTGCCACGAATTGGATTTGTAAACAAAATGGATCGCGCAGGTGCTGATTTTTTGCGTGTTTGTGAGCAAGTAAAAGCGCGTCTGGGCGGTCATCCAGTGCCGATGCAAATTGCCATTGGTGCCGAAGAGAGTTTTGAAGGCGTGGTTGATTTAGTTGCGATGAAAGCCATTTTTTGGAATGAAGAAGATCAGGGCGCGACGTATGAAACCAGAGAGATTCCTGCTGAGTTGCAAGCATTAGCCGACACACAGCGTGATTTTATGATTGAGTCAGCTGCTGAAGCCACCGATGAATTGATGGAAAAATATTTAGAAGGCGGCGCACTGACTAACGATGAAATTAAAGCAGGCATTCGCGCCCGCACCATTAATAACGAAATTATCCCGATGTTTTGTGGTTCGGCTTTTAAAAATAAAGGCGTTCAGGCAGTGCTAGATGCGATGATTATGTATATGCCATCGCCAATGGAAGTGCATCCTATTACGGGCATTTTGGATGATAAAGACGAAACAGTTGCCACCAGAAAAGCATCGGACGACGAGCCTTTTGCGGCACTTGCTTTTAAAATTGCCACCGATCCATTTGTCGGCAATCTGACCTTTTTTAGAGTGTATTCAGGCGTGTTGAAGTCGGGTGATTTTGTGTTTAATCCATCCAAAGGCAAAAAAGAGCGGATTGGGCGGATTGTGCAAATGCATGCGAACAATCGCGAAGAAATTAAGGAAGTGCGCGCGGGTGATATTGCCGCAGCCATTGGACTTAAAGACGTGATTACTGGCGATACTTTGTGCGATTTGAAAGAGAAAATTTTTCTTGAAAAGATGGATTTTCCAGAGCCAGTGATTGCGGTAGCAGTTGAGCCAAAAACCAAAATTGATCAGGAAAAAATGGGCATTGCTTTGGGCAAGTTAGCGCACGAAGATCCCTCATTTAGAGTCTCAACCGATGAAGAATCGGGGCAAACGATTATTGCAGGAATGGGCGAATTGCATTTGGATATTATTGTGGATCGTATGAAACGTGAGTTTGACGTAGAGTGTGATGTGGGCAATCCGCAAGTTGCGTATCGTGAATCCATTACCACTTTGGTTGAGCATCAACATAAATTTGCCAAACAATCTGGTGGTCGCGGTCAATATGGACACGTGTATTTGCGTATTGAGCCACAAGAAGCAGGCGTGGGCTATGAATTTGTGGATGAAATTAAAGGGGGCGTGATTCCTAAGGAATACATTCCTGCGGTTAATAAAGGCATTCAAGAACAAATGAAAAATGGCGTTTTGGCGGGCTTTCCGTTAGTGGATATGAAAGTTACCGTCTATGATGGTTCGTATCATGACGTGGATTCTAATGAAATGGCATTTAAAATCGCTGCCTCAATGTGCGTACGTGAGGGTGTTAAATTGGCAAATCCACAATTGTTAGAGCCTATTATGAGCATTGAAGTATCAACCCCTGAAGATTATATGGGCGATGTGATGGGCGATTTAAATCGTCGTCGGGGCATTGTGAATGCGATGGAAGACACGGTTGCAGGCAAACAAGTCAAAGCCGATGTGCCTTTGGCTGAAATGTTTGGCTATGCGACAGATTTACGTTCTATGTCTCAGGGTCGCGCGAGTTATTCCATGGAATTTAGTAAGTATGCGGCAGCGCCGAGAAATGTGGCTGATGCAGTCATTGAAAAGTTAAACAAATAAACCGAGACAATCAACAAGTCGTCAGGAGAACCCAAAATGTCCAAAGAAAAATTTGAAAGAACC
>CAZRUL010000045.1:0-9103 GCA_964603245.1 uncultured Piscirickettsiaceae bacterium | reverse complement strand
AAAACGAACGGGAAACTAAATTTCCCGAACGATGATTGAGGAAATCTCTGTTTTATTTACTCCGTGTCTGGCGTATTTTCGGGCGTTTCATTGTTTTCTGGACTGGATGCATTGTTTGCAGGATTGGATTCATCCTTTGACACATCGGGCAAACTGTTTTCTGGACTGGATTCATTCTCTGATGGATTAAATTCATCCTCTGCGGTTTCAGTTGACATATGCACTTCGGCAATCTTGGCAATGGACACCAGTTTTTCACCCGAGGCGATTTTAATCAACCTCACGCCCTGTGCATTGCGCCCAATAATGGACACATCCGAGGCTTTAGTGCGCACCAGCGTGCCTTTGTTGGAGATGAGCATCATTTCATCGGCGTCTGTGGTTTGAATTGCGCCAATCACTTTGCCATTGCGCGATGAAGTTTTGATGGAAATCACGCCCGAGCCGCCCCGTGTTTGCAAACGATACTCTGCTAATTGGGTGCGCTTGCCGTAGCCTTGCTCGGTGGCAGTGAGAATCGGTGTGTCCGAGTGGGCAATCACCACGGATACGACTTGATCGCCGTCTTTAAGACGGATGCCACGCACGCCGATGGCGGTTCTGCCGACTGCGCGCACGTCTGATTCTTTGAAATGAATCGATTGTCCGTTGGCAGAGAATAATAAAACATCGTGCTTACCTGCGGTAATCTCCACGCCGACTAATTTATCGTCTGCTCGCAGCTCAATGGCAATAATCCCGCCACGTCTGGGACGAGCAAAGTTGCTCAGCGCGGTTTTTTTGCACGTGCCGCTGCTGGTTACCATAAAGACAAACTGATCTTCGGTAAAGTTTTTGACGGGCAAGATGGCGTTAATCACTTCGTCCTTTTCAAGTGGTAATAAATTCACAATTGGCTTGCCCCGTGCGGTGCGCGATGCCATTGGCAACTCGTATACTTTGAGCCATTGCACCTTGCCTTTGGATGAAAAACACAAAACCGTGTCGTGTGAGTTGGCAATAAACAGTTGATCGACAAAATCCTCGTCTTTCATCTTGGTTGCCGCCTTGCCTTTGCCACCGCGCCGTTGTGCTTGATAGTCATTCAACGATTGCGCCTTGACATAGCCATAATGCGACAGCGTAACCACGCGCTCTTCTTGCACAATCAGATCTTCTAACGTTAAATCAATCTTGTGCTGAATGATTTTGGTCAGCCTTGCGGTGACGAATTCATCGCGAATCTGTCCTAATTCATCGCGAATCACTTGCAACATACGATCAGGGTTTTGCAAAACGTCTAACAAGGCTTTGATGCGGATCAACAACTCATTAAACTCAGCAAAAATCTTGTCTTTTTCAAGTCCCGTCAAGCGGTGCAGCTTTAAATCCAGAATTGCCTGCGCTTGTTGGTGCGATAATTGATAATCACCGCTGACTTGCAAGCCTAACTCGGCGGATAATTTCTCAGGCTTGAACATTTGCATATCGCGATTGCCGATGAGTTCTTGAATCACCGTGCCACGCCAGGTGCGCGCAATCAATGCTGCCTTTGCACTGGCTGGATTCTCCGCGGCTTTAATCAATTCAATGATATCGTCAATGTTGTGCAATGCCACCGACAGGCCTTCCAATAAATGCGCGCGGTCTTTGGCTTTATTCAAATCAAAAATAGAGCGCCGAGTGACGACTTCGCGCCGATGTGCAATGAACGCACTCAAAATGCCTTTGAGTGTCATCAGTTTTGGCATTCCTTTGTCAATTGCCACCATATTGATGCCGAAAACCGTTTGCATTTCGGTCAATTTGTAAAGGTTATTGAGCGTTACTTCAGGCACTTCACCGCGCCGCAACTCAACCACCATCCGCATTCCGTCTTTGTCGGACTCATCTCTGAGCGCGGTAATGCCATCAATGCGTTTGTCTCTAATCAACTCGGCGATTTTGCCGATGAGGCGGGCTTTATTGACCTGATATGGCAATTCGGTGACCACGATGCTTTGCTTGTCTTCGCCCTCAACGTGGGAAACGGAGCGCAAATAGATTTTGCCTTTGCCTGTTTTGTAGGCTTGATGAATGCCACTCACGCCGTTAATCACGCCCGCGGTGGGAAAATCAGGCCCGGGAATCACTTCAAGCAATTCATCGGTGCTGATGTCGGGATTGTCAATCATTTTGAGACAAGCTGCCACCACTTCGCCTAAATTATGCGGGGGGATATTCGTCGCCATTCCCACCGCAATGCCCGATGAGCCGTTGATCAATAAATTTGGGGAGCGGGTGGGCAACACCGAAGGCTCGGATTCTGAGCCATCGTAATTATCAATAAAATCAACCGTGTCTTTTTCAAGATCGCGCAACAACTCGTGTGATAATTTCGTCATCCGAATTTCGGTATAACGCATCGCCGCCGCCCTGTCGCCATCTACCGAGCCAAAATTACCCTGCCCGTCAATCAAAATATTGCGCATCGAAAAAGGTTGTGCCATTCTAACGATGGTGTCATACACTGCTGTGTCGCCGTGCGGATGATATTTACCAATCACGTCACCGACAATCCGCGCAGATTTTTTGTAGGCTTTGTTGTAATCATTGCCGAGCACTTCCATCGCATACAAAACCCGCCGATGCACAGGTTTTAAGCCGTCACGCACATCGGGCAAGGCGCGCCCGACAATCACACTCATCGCATATTCTAAATAGGAGGTGCGCATTTCTTCCTCAATACTAATCACAGGAAAATTAGGCTCTAAAACGTCGGGTGTTTTGTTGTCAGACATACCAAAAGTGGGGAAAATAAAATGGCGTTTATTTTAACTTGAATTAAAGCAAATACGGGGCAATCATCGGGATAATTTAAGGGCGTTCTCTCGCCAAAAAACGCCACATCACCGAGCTAAAAACGGTGAAAATTTTAAGCATTTATTGGCCCGTGGCATTCGCTTTGTTTGAGGGGTTTTTTTGACAGGGATTTTTAATCAGAAATTTTTGAGTGCGGTTTTTGAGTGCGGTTTTTTGAATCAAAATAACCAAAATAAACGCCAAAAAGTCAGCAGAAAACAACCATTCACAAACGTATTATTGCGTCGTGTTTCTCATTTTCACCGCAGCTGCTAATTCGCGAAGCAAAATCTCAGTATCCGCCCAGCCGATGCAACCATCGGTAATGCTCACGCCGTATTCCAATTCATTTAACGGCGCAATATTTTGCCGACCTTCCACCAAATGTGACTCGATCATCACCCCAAAAATATGCGCCGCACCTTGGCTAATTTGTTGGGCAATATTTTGGCTCACCGTGCGTTGATTTTGAAATTTCTTTTGGCTATTCGCATGCGAGCAATCCACCATAATACGCGGGGCGAGTTGATTTTGAATGAGCGTTTCAGCCACCTGATTAACACTGTCAGCATCATAATTCGGCTGTTTGCCGCCGCGCAAAATCACATGACAATTTGGATTGCCCGATGTGGTGTAGCGATTCACCAGCCCTTTTTTGTTGATTGACCAAAACATATGCGAATGCGCCGCCGAAACAATCGCATCAATGGCAATATTCACATTCCCATCGGTGCCATTTTTAAACCCCACGGGACAAGACAAGCCCGATGCCAACTCGCGATGGGTTTGGCTCTCGGTGGTGCGCGCGCCAATTGCCCCCCACGAAATCAAATCGGCAATATACTGCGGCGTAATCATATCCAAATATTCGGTGGCAGCAGGGATTTGCATCGCGGTTAAATCCAGCAACAAATGACGCGCCAAATCAAAGCCTTTTTCCATATCAAAACTATTGTCCAAATCGGGGTCATAAATCAGCCCTTTCCAGCCAATCGTGGTGCGCGGTTTTTCAAAATACACCCGCATCACAATGAACAATTCTTGCGCCAATTCATCGCGAATCTTCGCCAACTTTTGCGCATATTCGCGCGCGGATTTTGGATCGTGAATGGAGCACGGGCCGACAATCACCATCAGCCGTTTGTCCTCGCCTTTGATAATATTCGTAATCGTATTGCGCGCGCTCACAATAAATTCGGATTGTTTGTTTTTAACGGGATAACGCTTGATAAATTCAAGCGGCGGGGTGATGGTTTGTGCGTTCACAATACGAACATCGCTGATTTTTCTAAAAAACTTTTTGAGCATATCGGACTATTTTTGATTTTCAATCAGCGCGTAAGCCGAATGGTTATGAATGGATTCAAAATTTTCAGACTCCAAACGATAATAACTAATGTTGGGATTATTATTGAGTTCTAGGGCAATATCACGCACTAAGTCCTCAACAAAAGCAGGATTGTCATACGCTCTTTCGGTCACAAATTTTTCATCGTCTCGTTTCAAAATCGCATACAACTCACAAGACGCTTTGCGCTCCGCTAAATCAATCAAATCCTCAAGATGCAGTGCCTGCCCCGCAACAGGGGTGGCTTTAATGGTGATATGTGAGCGTTGATTGTGCGCGCCATATTTGGAAATACTTTTAGAACACGGACACAAACTGGTCACAGGCACCACTACTTTCATCGCTACCTCGGATTTGCCCTGATTCAGCGCGCCGTAAAGCGTGGCCTGATAATCCATCAAACTGGTCGCCCCCGAAGAAGGGGCAATTTTCTTTCTAAAAAATGGAAAATTCAGCGTCACGTGCGCCGTGTCAGAATCTAGTCGAGTGCGGATTTTGTCAATGATTTGATTAAAATTAAATGCGCTAAACTCGCAAGGTTCTTCGTTCAAAATCTCAATAAAACGCGACATATGCGTGCCTTTCACGTGTTTCGGCAGGGCAACGGTCATCGTAAAATTCCCCACAGTTGGCATTTTATTGCCCTCACGATCAATAAAAACAATCGGATGCGCGATGTCTTTGATGCCCACTTTGTCAATCACAATTTGACGGGTGTCTTCGCTGTTTTGGGTGTCTGGCAAATGTGCTGCGCTCATAATTTTTGCTCCGAATAAGCAACCGATGCTCTGGGGGTTTCCCAAATAATCACCTCGCTCAGGCGAACATTTTGGTTGTTGATGAGTTGTCCAACTTCTTCAAAAAAATATTTGGCAATATTCTCAGCAGTCGGATTGAGTTTGTCAAACGGCGCGATGTCGTTTAAATATTGATGATCCAGCCTGCTCACTACCACTTTGGTTTGTTTTTTTATCTCACGAAAATCAATCGCAATCCCCATCTCGTCCAATGATTTTGCACTCACCGACACCTCAATTTTCCAAGTGTGTCCGTGTAATCTGGCGCAATTTCCTGGATAATTTCTCAGCGAATGCGCCGCGGCAAAGTCTGTCACAATTTTTAGGGTAAACATACCAAACAGCCAAAAAAATCGGCAAAAAAGGCGAAATTATACCTATTGTGTCTTAATTATTACACCCCGAGTTGTCGGGTGCTTGCACCAAATTAAAGGTCGAATTAAAGGTGAAATTGAAAGTCGAATTGCAGGCATTTGAACGGAAATTAACCGCCATCGTCCCGCTCAAAAAAACGTCACAAACACCGAGCTTTTTTAAATTTTATCCCGCTCAATTCAGCACTCAATCCACTGCCTCAATTTTTGCCACATTTTGATACCCGCGCGGCAGCAAATTGCCCCGACGTGCCCGCGCCCCAAAATAATGGGTGAGATCTGCAAATTTAATCGTCAAATGACGCTTGCCCGCACTCACTTTGAGTTTTTGACACTCGCGCAAAACACACACATCCGCCATCCATTCTTGCTTTTCTTGAAATTCTTTGCTGGTGATTTGAATCAATTTATTGCCTTTGCCTTTGCTCAATTGTGGCAATTCACTCAGCGGAAAAACCAGCAGCCGACCGCGATTTGTCACCAAAGCCACAAACTGATTTTGCACCGAATCAACCCGCACAAAACGCATCACGCTTGCGCCTTTTGTCAGCGACAAAATATTTTTGCCCGCTTGTCGGGTGGTGAGCAAATCCCCCAGCGTTGCCACAAAACCATAGCCCGCACTCGAGGACAACAAAATCTGCGCACTCGGCTCGCCCATCAACACATCCACAAAATTCGCTCCCGCTGGCGGACTGAGCCTGCCCGTGAGTGGTTCGCCCTGAGAGCGCGCACTCGGCAGAGAATTGGCGGGCAACGTATACGAACGACCCGTTGAGTCCAGAAAAATCACAGGTTTATTGCTTTTGCCACGCACGCTGACTAAATGCACATCGCCCGATTTGTAATTAAAACTGCTCGGATCTACCTCGTGTCCTTTGGCAGCGCGCACCCAACCTTTGTCGCTGAGCATCACCGTGATATTTTCCGCTGGCACCAATGCTTCTTTGCTGAAAGCTTGCGCAGGTATCGCATTTGCCACCAACTGACAACGGCGATCATCGCCAAATTGTTGCATAATCGCCTGAAATTCTTTTCTCAAATACGTTTTCAGGCGGGCATCGCTGGACAATAACAATTCTAAACGGGATTTTTCAAGCGTCAATTCGGTTTGTTCGGCTTGAATTTTGACCTCTTCCAACTGTGCCAAATGTCGCAATTTAAGTTCTAAAATCGCCTCGGCTTGAATTTCACTCAAAGTAAAACGCTGAATCAACACGGGTTTAGGTTTGTCGTGGGCGCGAATAATCGCAATCACTTCGTCAATATTCAAAAACGCAATCAGCAATCCCTGCAAAATATGCAGGCGCGCCAAGAGTTTAGTCAAACGAAAATTTAGCCGTCTGACCACCACTTGAGTGCGATAACTCAGCCATTCTTTGAGCAGCGGAATCAGCGGTTTAACCTGCGGTTTGCCGTTCAGTCCGATCACATTCATATTCACCCGATAGGTTTTTTCCAAATCGGTGGTGGCAAATAAATGGCGCATTAATTCATCAATATTTATCCGATTGGAGCGCGGAATAATCACCAAACGAGTGGGATTTTGATGGTCTGATTCGTCGCGAATATCACCCACTGCCAGCAATTTTTTGGCGCGCATTTGATTCGCAATCTGGATGATAATTTTTGCCCCAGAGGTTTGAAAAGGCAGCGCATTAACCACAATCACGCCGTCTTCTTTTTGATACGTGGCGCGCATTCGCACCGAGCCACGCCCTGTTTCATACAACTGCGTCAAATCACTGGCACTGGAAATAATCTGAGCAGCACTCGGATAATCGGGCGCGGGCAATAATTGCATCAGCGTCGCTAATTCAGTGTCGGGCTTGTCGAGCAGACAAATCACCGCCGATAACACCTCGCGCATATTGTGTGGCGGAATGTCAGTTGCCATTCCCACGGCAATTCCCGAGGTGCCATTGAGCAATAAATTGGGCACTTGTGCGGGGAGTTGTTTGGGTTCTTGCAGCGAGCCATCAAAATTATCCGCCCATTCCACCGTGCCCTGATTAATCTCAGCCAGCAACAAATCGGCGTATTTTGATAATTTGGATTCGGTGTAGCGCATTGCCGCAAATGATTTTGGATCATCGGGCGCACCCCAATTGCCCTGCCCATCAATGAACGGATATCGATACGAAAACTTTTGCGCCATCAACACCATCGCCTCATAACACGCGCTGTCGCCGTGCGGATGAAATTTGCCCAACACATCGCCCACGGTGCGCGCGGATTTTTTGAATTTTGCGCTGGATTTGAGTCCTAATTCACTCATCGCATAAATAATGCGCCGCTGCACGGGTTTGAGTCCATCGCCGATAAATGGCAGGGCGCGATCCAAAATCACATACATTGAATAATCCAGATAAGCGCGCTCGCTAAACTCTGCCACACTTTGTTGTTCAAGCATTGAATTCATCATTCCCTCGAATTACGTTTGCGAAAAAAAGGCGTTTGTTGTGTGATTTGTGATTACGTAAAATCTTGCACCGCAGGACAGGCACAGAATAAATTCCGATCGCCGTAGACATTATCCACCCGCTTAATCGGCGGAAAATATTTACTCGCGCGCAGCGACTTCACAGGATAAAGTGCGATTTGACGCGAATACGGATGCGTCCATTCTCCCGCCATTTCTAGGGCAGTGTGCGGTGCATTTTTCAAAGGATTGTTGTGCGCATCCCATTGCCCAGAAATCACCTGTTGAATCTCGGCGTGAATGTGAATCATCGCATTGATGAAGCGATCCATTTCGCGCTTTGACTCGCTCTCAGTCGGCTCAATCATCAACGTGCCAACCACTGGAAATGACATCGTCGGCGAATGAAATCCGTAATCTATCAGCCGTTTGGCAATGTCTTCCTCGGAAATCCCACTTTGCGCCTTCAGCGGGCGAATATCAATAATGCATTCGTGCGCCACAAAGCCATTTTCACCGCAATACAAAATCGGAAAATACGCGCGCAATTGAGTCGCAATATAATTCGCATTCAAAATCGCAATTTCGCTGGCGCGCTGCAAACCCGATTTGCCCAGCAATTTAATATACGCCCACGAAATCGGCAAAATAGACGCGCTGCCGTGCATCGCCGCTGACACCGCACCCGAATTTAACAATTGCGGATCGCCCGGTAAAAACGGCGCCAAATGTGCTTTTACGCCAATCGGCCCCATTCCTGGCCCGCCACCGCCGTGGGGAATCGCAAACGTTTTGTGCAAATTAATATGCGACACATCCGCGCCAAAATCGCCCATTCGGGTAAGTCCGACCATCGCATTCAGATTTGCACCGTCTAAATACACCTGCCCGCCCGCCGAATGAATTACCTCGCAAACCTGCTTGATTTCTACCTCAAATACGCCGTGTGTGGAGGGGTAAGTCACCATAATGGCGGAGAGTTTAGCGGCGTGCGTTTGCACTTTTTGCGCCAAATCTTGGGTGTCAATATTGCCCGCTTCGTCGCATTTCACAATCACCACGCGCATTCCCACCATCACCGCGCTGGCAGGATTTGTGCCGTGCGCCGAGGCAGGAATAAGACAAATATTGCGCTCGCCCTCGCCCCGTGAGCGATGATATTGTCGAATCGCCAACAATCCCGCAAACTCCCCTTGTGAGCCCGCATTCGGTTGCAACGACACCGCATCATAGCCCGTGATTTGTGCCAAAGCGTGCTCTAAATCGGCGAATAATTGCTGATAGCCCATCGTTTGCGCACTCGGGGCTAAGGGGTGCAAATGCGAAAATCGAGGCAACGTAA
>CAZRUL010000044.1:0-9303 GCA_964603245.1 uncultured Piscirickettsiaceae bacterium | reverse complement strand
TAGTGGCTTTAATTCCGATCAACTCAACCGAACGCGTAATCTCACCCGAGAGAATCACTTTGACGCGCAAAATATTTTTAGTGATTAAATTGTGCTGTTTTAAAACCTCAAGCGTGATAATGGTTTCTTCCAACTGATTAATTTCTGCCAGTGTTACCTGATCAGAAATACGCGAGACTCTGGAAGAAAATCCAATCTTAGGCAGGCGACGCTGTAGCGGCATTTGACCACCTTCAAAACCAATTTTAGTAAATCCGCCTGAGCGTGCTTTTTGACCTTTATGACCACGACCACAAGTCTTGCCAAAGCCACTACCGATGCCACGACCCACACGCTTTCTCAGAGATTTTTCGCCCTCAGCAGGTGCTAAGGTATTTAATTGCATCACATTCATTATTTGACTCTCTCTATCTTAAGCAAGTAAGCTATTTTATTAATCATTCCTCTGATTTCAGCCGTGTCTTCAAGCGTCACTGTGTGGTTAATTCTTTTTAAGCCAAGTCCAGCAACGGTAGCCCGATGAGAAGGCAGGCGACCATAAAAACTCTTAACGAGAGTGACATTAACTGTCGCATTATTAGTCTTACTCATCACGCCTCTCCAAGAATTTGTTTCACCGTTTTGCCACGTTTAGCAGCAATTAACTGGGGAGAAGACATACTGGTTAGCCCTTCAATAGTTGCCCGAACCACGCTGATTGGATTCCGACTGCCATTACATTTGGCTAATATATTATGCACACCTACCGCTTCTAACACACTGCGCATCGGCCCACCTGCAATCACACCAGTACCACTTGAAGCGGGTTGCATATAAACTTTAGCGGCACCCACATGAGAGACGATTGAATAATGCAAAGTGCCCTCAACCAAAGGCACAGATTTCATTGATACTCTAGCTTTGTCCATCGCTTTTTGAATGGCAACAGGCACTTCTCTCGCCTTTCCTGTGCCATAACCGACTTTGCCTTTTCCATCACCTACAACAACCAATGCTGAAAAGCCAAAAATACGCCCTCCTTTTACCACTTTAACAACACGACGCACATTCACTAACTTTTCAATGTAGTTATTACCGTCGTCATTATTTTTTTTATATTCAGCCATTATTATTCAAATCCTTATTTAACGCTTCACAAACAATACTAAAAATCTAAGCCACCCTTTCTGGCAGCATCTGCCAATGCTTTCACGCGGCCATGGAATTTAAATCCCGAACGATCAAAAGCCACTTTAACAACTTGAGCGTCTTTGGCAATTTTCGCAATCTCCAAACCCACCTGAGTGGCTGCCTCTATATTGCCACCATTTTCCATTTTGGCGGACAAAGTAGAGGCCGATGCCAAGATTTTAGTGCCACAACTGCTAATCACTTGAGCATAAATATGGCGCGCTGTTTTGTGAACACACAAACGTTCAGTGTTGCGTTGCTTATGTTGTGCTCTAAATTTAGTTGCCCTTCTTAAACGAGCTTGTTTTTTGGTAAGTTTCATCGTGCCACCTTTAAAATCAATTATTTCTTTTTAGCTTCTTTACGCATAATTTGTTCGCCAACATAACGAATGCCTTTGCCTTTATAGGGCTCTGGCGGACGATAAGCCCTAATGTCGGCAGCCACCTGACCCACTTTTTGTTTGTCTATGCCTTTGACCACAATCTCAGTTTGAGAAGGGGTTTCTACGCTAATGCCTTCGGGCAAATGATAATTGATTGGGTGCGAAAATCCCAATGTCAAATCCAAAATTTGCCCCTGTGCTTTAGCGCGATAACCCACCCCAATTAAGGTTAATTTTTTTTCCCAACCAGTCGCCACGCCTTGAATCAAATTCGCAACATTTGCACGCACTGTGCCTGCTTGCGCCCAAGCCGTTCTTTCCAATTTTTTGCTGACTTCAGTAATTGAAAATGACAACACATTATCAACATTTTCCATTGTGACCAAAGGATGTAAATCCATCTGCATACGGCCTAATTTTCCTGTGACAGATACCACACAATCCGTTAGTAAAACTTCAACACCTGTTGGAATGGTAATCGGTGTTTTTGCAACTCTAGACATCTTAAAACTCCACTTTTTATGATACGCTACACAAAACTTCGCCACCAATATTCAGGGACACGGCGCTTCGTCCAGTCATTACCCCTTTATGGGTTGAAACGATCACAATACCCAAATCATTCATCACACTGGGCATATTGTCTTTGCCCGTATAAATTCTTAAACTCGGCTTGGAAATCCTTTTCAAGGTCTCAATGACTGACTTATCCTCATAATATTTCAATGCAATGGTCAGGGATTTTTTGCAATCCTCGCCATTGATTTTATAAGACTCAATATAGCCCTCTGCTTGCATCACACTGACAATATCAGTTTTTAAGGCAGACATTGGAACGGTCACGGATTTTTTCTTAACTGCACATGCGTTTCGAATACAGGTCAACATACTAGCAATTGGATCAGACATACTCATATTATTTCTCCCTACCAGCTTGCTTTAGATAAACCAGGCACTTCACCATTCATAGTGCGCTCTCTTAACTTAGTTTTAGCCAAGCCAAATTTACGATAAAAACCATGCGGACGACCAGACAAACCACAACGATTGCGCTGTCTTACGGGAGATGCATCACGCGGCAATGCCTGTAATTTAATCATCGCTTGAAAACGTTCTTCATCAGAAACTTTCATATCTTTAATAATTTTTTTGAGCCCTAAACGCTTAGTGCGGTATTTTGCAACCATTTTTGTGCGCTTAATATCTCTATTAATCATAGACTTTTTGGCCATCTTTTATCCTTTCTTAATAAATGGAAAATTAAACAGTGCTAATAATTGTTTAGCGTCATTGTCATTTTTCGCAGTCGTGGTAATAGCAATATCCATACCCCGCATTTTGGTGACTTTTTCAAATTCTATTTCAGGAAAAACAATTTGCTCAGTCAGCCCCATATTATAATTGCCACGACCATCAAAAGATTTAACATTCAAACCGCGAAAATCACGAATGCGCGGAATCGCAATACTCACCAAACGATCCAAAAATTCATACATTTTTTGTTTGCGCAACGTAACTTTGCAACCAATAGGATTGCCTTCACGTAATTTAAAAGAGGCTACCGACTTGCGTGCATGGCAAACAATCGGCTTTTGACCCGCAATCAGCCCCATTTCTTCCAATGCATTTTGCAGATTTTTCTTATCACCTAATGCACTGCCTAATCCCATATTAATGGTAATTTTGGTAATTTTTGGCACTGACATAGGATTGGACATACCTAATTTTTTTTGCAAAGCTGGCAAAATTTCAGCAGTATATTGTTGTTGTAATCTAGACACGATATTTTATTTTCCTAATTGGCTCAAACGATTGCTTCGCCGTTTGATTTAAAAAATCTTTCTTTTTTGTTCTTTTTGGCGTCCGATGTAACAAAACGAATGCCCACTTTGTCCGCCTTTTTAGTGGCAGCATTATAAATTGCCACATTAGAAATTGCCAGCGGCATTTCTTTGTCTTCAATACCACCAGTAATACCCATATTTGGATTAGGCTTAATATGCTTTTTAGCGATATTTTTTCCTTCAACAATGATTTTATTTTTATTATTTAATATTTCAATCACAGTGCCAATAGAACCTTTGTCCTTGCCAGCAATGATGATTACCTCATCCTTTAATTTAATTTTTTTCATTATAAAACCTCAGGCGCTAATGAAACAATTTTCATAAATTGTGCATTTCGCAATTCACGCGTAACAGGGCCAAAAATACGGGTGCCCACAGGCTCTAATTTAGCATTCAACAAAACCACGGCATTATTATCAAACCGAATTCGCGACCCATCATTCCGACGAACTCCGTGCGCTGTTCTCACCACAACCGCATCATACACATCGCCTTTTTTAACTTTGCCACGCGGCGAGGCTTCTTTGATGCTGACTTTAATCACATCACCAATATTTGCATAGCGACGTTTAGAGCCACCTAACACCTTAATACACATTGCTTTAACACCGCCACTGTTGTCCGCAATATGAAGTTTTGTTTGCATCTGTATCATAACTTGTTCTCTATTTTTCGCTTAAATATAAGCCGATTAACACTTATTGACTTCTTAAAATTTCTAATAATTTCCAATTTTTAGACTTGGAAAAAGGCTTGGTTTCAACTAACTTAACCACATCGCCCAAAGTGCATTCATTGTTTTCATCGTGTGCATGCACTTTGGTGCTACGCTTAATGTATTTTTTATAAATAGGGTGTCTGACTTTACGCTCAATTAAAACCGCAATGGTTTTATCGCGACCATCGCTAATCACCTTGCCTGTCAACATACGTTTTACTTTTGTATTGCTCATGATTGCTTCTCTCTAATAACGGTTTTAACTTGAGCGATGGTTTTTTTGATTTTATTCAACTTGCTGGTATCCGTTAATTGTGCGCTTTTGTGCTCCATACGTAACTCAAAATGGTCTTTTAAAAGCACCATCAAAGCACCATTAAGCTGTTCAGTATTTTGCTCTCTCAATTCTTTTAAACTCATTTACATTACCGTTCGTTTAATTACTGATGTTCTAACGGGCAGTTTTGCTGCGGCTAATGCAAACGCTTCTTTAGCAATTACTTCATCAACTCCCTGCATTTCAAACAACATTTGACCTGGTTTAATCTGGGCAACCCAATACTCAACACTGCCCTTGCCTTTACCCATACGCACTTCCAAAGGTTTTTTGGTAATCGGTTTATCAGGAAATACGCGAATCCAAATTTTACCTTGACGCTTAACATGGCGCGTCATCGCCCGACGTGCTGCCTCAATTTGTCTAGCAGTCATCCGACATCTGCCCGTTGCTTTCAAACCGATTTCACCAAAACTGACTTTGTTGCCAGTGGCCAAACCGCGATTTCGGCCTTTCATCATCTTTCTATATTTTGTGCGTTTAGGCTGTAACATTTACATTTTCCCTTGTTCAGATTTTCTACTTCTTGTTGGTTTTCGCCATTGAACCACGACGCATAACCTCGTCCAATGTGCCTTTTTTATGGTCTAGTATCTCGCCCTTAAAAATCCAAACTTTGATGCCGATCACGCCATATTGCGTATTTGCCCCATAAGAAGAATAATCAATATCCGCTCTAAAAGTATGCAAAGGCACACGACCTTCGCGATACCATTCTGAGCGTGCGATTTCAACACCATTCAAACGACCACTTACCATCACTTTAATGCCTTGTGCGCCTAAACGCATCGCATTCGCTAACACGCGTTTAACTGCACGGCGATACATCACACGTTTTTCTAATTGTTGCGCAATATTCTCAGCAACTAAACGCGCATCTATCTCAGGTTTCTTAATTTCTTCAATATTGATATAAACAGGAATCCCTATCATTTTAGAAATTTCTGCTTTCAATAACTCAATATCAGCACCTTTTTTACCAATTACAATGCCTGGACGCGCTGTATGAATGGTTATTTTGGCATTATTGGCTAGTCGCTCAATCCCGATACGACTCACAGAAGCGGATTTTAATTTGTTAAATAAAAAATCTCTGATCTTAATATCAGACAACAAATACTTAGGATAATCTGTGCTATTGGCATACCATTTAGAATCCCAGTCCTTAACGATACCTAATCTAATGCCTATTGGATTTACTTTTTGACCCATACTAAACCTACTTGCTTACGCCAACAGTGATGTGGCTAGTTCGTTTTAAAATTCTATTCGCTCTGCCTTTTGCCCTTGGACGAATTCTTTTCATCGTTGAGCCTTCATCAATATAAACACTATTTACCTTTAATTCGTCAATGTCTAATCCATCATTATGCTCGGCATTTGAAATGGCAGAATCAAGCACTTTTTTCACCAAAACTGCCGCCTTTTTATTACTAAACGATAGAATGTTGAGTGCTTCTTCAATCGGCTTTTGGC
Organism: uncultured Piscirickettsiaceae bacterium; assembly: GCA_964603245.1. Taxonomy (GTDB): domain Bacteria; phylum Pseudomonadota; class Gammaproteobacteria; order PS1; family Pseudothioglobaceae; genus CAZRUL01. Next base: position 3,370 of record CAZRUL010000044.1, on the reverse strand, counting down.
GGATTTGATCTGCAATTAACCTTGCCTTAAAAGGCGAAATTTTCGCATATTTATGCACTGCTTTAATCTCATGTATTGTTTCTTTCATAATCCCTACCTAATTATGCTTTGCGATCGCCAGAATGGCTTTTAAACGTTCGCGTGGCAGCAAATTCGCCTAATTTATGACCAATCATATTTTCATTAATAGACACTGGCACATGCGCCCTGCCGTTATGAATGGCAATCGTCAATCCGATCATTTCTGGCACAATGACTGAGCGACGAGACCACGTTTTAATGGGTTTTCTATTTTTAGTTTCTTGCGCTTTTAATACTTTTTGAATTAAATGCTCATCAACAAACGGTCCTTTTTTTAATGATCTAGCCATAATTAACCTTTATTTCTGTGACGCACAATCAATTTATCAGTGCGCTTATTACTACGCGTTTTATATCCTTTGGTTGGCATCCCCCAAGGAGAAACTGGATGTCTGCCACCACTTGTTTTGCCTTCGCCACCTCCGTGCGGATGATCCACTGGATTCATCACCACACCGCGAACCGTAGGTCTCACACCGCGCCAACGAGTCGCACCTGCTTTGCCTAATTTTCTTAAACTGTGCTCAGATTTAGACACTTCGCCAATCGTTGCGCGACACTCAGCCAAAACCTTACGAACCTCACCAGAGCGCAATCTTAACGTCACATAATTATCTTCTTTGGCAATTAACTGCGCCGAAGTGCCTGCACTACGTGCCATCTGCGCCCCTTTACGTGGCTTCAACTCAATGCAATGAATCACACTACCGAGTGGAATATTGAGCATCGGCATCACATTCCCTACTTTAATGGCTACTGTGTTGCCTGAAATAATTTCATCACCCACTTGTAGAGTTTTTGGTGCAATAATATAACGCCTTTCTCCATCAGCATATAACACTAATGCAATATTTGCGCTACGATTTGGATCGTATTCTAAACGCTCAACCTTAGCAATAATATCATCTTTAATGCGCTTAAAATCAATAATGCGATAACGTTGCTTATGACCACCGCCTTTATGGCGAACCGTGATTTTTCCTCTGTTATTTCTGCCCGCAGACTTACTTTGACTCTCGGTTAGCGCGGCATAAGGCGCACCCTTGTGCAAACTTTTATCCACCACGCTGACAACAAATCTTCTGCCAGGCGAGGTAGGTTTTCTTTTAATTACTTGTGCCATAATAAATATGCTCGCTTAAAAATGACTAGCTGTTAATGTTAGAAGTCACGTCAATCGTTTGACCTTCAGACACTTTAATGATGGCTTTTTTCCAATTTGGCCGTCTGCCAATTCTGCCTTTTGATACTTTAAGCTTGCCTTTCACATTAGCCACAGTTACTTTTTCAACGCTCACATTTAACAAACGCTCGGCAGCGGCTTTAATTTCTCTTTTGTTACTGTCGCTACGAACCTTAAATACATATTGGTTATAACTCGATAACAAAGTTGTTTTCTCAGAAACAATCGGCGCCAATAATATTTTTAATATTTTTTCTTGATTCATAATCTTGCCTCAACTTGCTTCAGCGCTGCCTCTTCTATCACGACAGTGTCATAATTAATCAAACTCACAGGATCAAAACTTTTCACATCACAAACGCTGACATCGTATAAATTACGTGAAGACAAACGCAAATTTTCATCCATATTTGAGGTGACTAATAAAGTATTTTTGACTTTTAACGCCTCTAATAATGCCACCATTTTTTTGGTTTTTGGTTCGTCAACACTTAATTCTTTGACGACTTTTAAACGATCTGAGCGCACTAATTCTGAAAAAATAACACTGATAGCACCTTTATACATTTTTTTGTTGACTTTTTGCGCATAACTACGTGGCTGTGCGGCAAATGTCACGCCACCTGAGCGCCAAATGGGTCCGCGAGAAGTGCCTGCACGCGCCCGACCTGTGCCTTTTTGAGCCCAAGGTTTTTTACCACCACCGCTGACTGCGGCACGATTTTTTTGTGCCTTGGATCCACTACGACCAGTGGCCATATAAGCTGTGACCACTTGGTGCAATAGTGGCTCATTAAAAGCCCTTGCAAAAATAGCATCGGAGACTTCTAATGAAGTTGATTTGCTCGTGCCTATGTTTAATACATTTAATTTCATTTTAAAAATACCTTACGCTTGCGCTGCTGTGGTTTCTGAATCTATGTTTTTGCTGACTTCTGCATTCATTTTATTTTTCTTTTCAGACAATGCCACTCTCACAAATCCACCATTTGATCCAGGTATCGCACCTTTGACCAATAACAAATTTCGCTCATTATCCACTCTGACAACCTTGAGACAGGTTTGTGTCACTTGCGCATTGCCCATTTGACCTGCCATTTTTTTACCTTTGAATACTCTGCCTGGCTCCTGACATTGTCCCGTAGAACCAAGTGCTCTGTGCGAAATTGAGTTGCCATGAGTGGCATCTTGCATACTAAAGTTATGACGTTTAACGCCACCTTGAAAACCCTTGCCTTTAGATTGTCCAGTGACATCTACAAAATGACCCGCGCTAAACATTGACAAACTAAACGCTGATACGTCAGCAATTTCTGCTGGATCGGCTCTAAATTCCCAGAGTCCTAATCCAATTGTTTGCGAAGCTTTAGCATAATGACCTTTTAAAGCAGCAGGCGTGCGACGAATTTTCGCTTGACCTTTTTTATTGATTTTTTCGCCTGTGGTAACTTGCACCGCACTATAGCCATCCGTTGAAACGGTTTTAACTTGCACCACGCGATTAGGATGAATTTGAATCACGCTCACTGGCACCGCTAAACCATCAGAAGACAGTATGCGTGTCATGCCTACTTTTTTTCCCACCAAACTAATTGCCATGTCTTTCTATCCTAAAATTGCTTATGCTTAATTCAACTCAATCTTCACATCAACGCCTGCTGCTAAATCTAGCTTCATTAACGCATCTACTGTTTTATCCGTAGGACTCACAACATCCATTAGCCTAGAATAGGTTCTTAGCTCGTATTGATCGCGCGCATCTTTATTCACGTGTGGCGAAATAAGCACAGTAAAGCGCTCTTTCTTAGTCGGTAAAGGAATAGGTCCCCTCACACTTGCGCCTGTGCGTTTTGCAGTTTCTACGATTTCAAGTGCGGATTTGTCAATCAATCTATGATCAAATGCCTTTAACTTAATTCTAATATTTTGATTACCCATGCCACTTCCCTTGCGTCAATTAGACTGAATTTGAAAATGAAAAAACGAGGATTATACAAGAAACATCTATCAGTGATTGCTTATATAAACTTATTTCCATCTTGTCTATCCTACCCTACCCCGTCACCTTAGAAACCACCCCAGCACCGACTGTTCTGCCGCCTTCTC
>CAZRUL010000043.1:2233-9373 GCA_964603245.1 uncultured Piscirickettsiaceae bacterium | reverse complement strand
ATCGCTGATTTGCTTTGTAAATGCATCAAACAGCCTATATTTGCGGTGACAATCATCTCGGGCGCGCTGGCGTTGAGGTGTTTGAGTTTATTGCTGCGTAATTGCCCCGCGATTTTGGGCTGAAACACCGAATATGTGCCTGCCGAGCCGCAACAAATGTGGCTGTCTTTGACGGGTTTAAGGTCATAATCCAAACGCGCGAGGATGGATTCGACCAAACCGCCCAATGCCTGTCCGTGTTGCAACGTGCAAGGCTCGTGATAGCTGATTTTTGCGCGCAATCTGGGCAATTTGCTTAAATCTTTGTCCGCTAAAAACTCGGCGATGTCTCTTGTGTGGGCGGCAATGTGCTTGGCGCGTGCGTGTAAAAAGGTGTTTTCTTCAAACAAGCTCGGATATTCCTTAATCATCAGCCCGCAACCGCTGGCACTAGAGATAATCACCTGCGCACCTGACTTAAGTGCGGTATTCCACACGTCCATATTGTGCATCGCACGGGTTTTTGCCTGTTGCGTGGCATCTAAATGCTGATCAATCGCCCCGCAACAGGCATTTTCATTCATTTCAATCACGCCATAGCCCAGTCGCGCGAGAATATTCTTAATACTATGGTTAATATTCGGCGCAAGTGTGGGGGCAACGCAGCCTCCGAGCAGCAAAACCTTGGGGGCGCGCGCGTGCGCGGGGTATTTTTCAGTAGAAATCTTGGAATGACGCAACATAAAGCCGAGTGTGGCGAAAATTTTGGGGCTGGTGAGCAGTTTGCGCACCACAAAACGCGAAAATTTCTGCCAGCGCGGGCGTTTTGCGTCCAATACTTCGCGTCCGATGTCTAATAATTGCCCATATTCCACCCCTGAGGGGCAAGTTGTCTCGCACGAACGACAGGTTAAGCATCGGTCTAGGTGTAATAAACTGTCGGCGGAGGTGGGATTGCCCTCTAGCGCGGATTTAATCAGGTAAATTCTGCCGCGCGGGGAGTCTAATTCGTCGCCGCTGAGTTGATAAGTCGGACAAGTTGCCAGACAAAAGCCGCAATGCACGCAATTACGCAGAATCTTGGCAGCTTTTTGTCCATTAGCGGTGTGTAGCACGGCGGGGGTGAGGTGGGTTTCCATACAAATAGATTAGCGAAAAACGTCAAAGGGATTAAAAACGGATTTTAAGGACCGCTCAAGGCGCGCTCTCAGCGGACTGGCAGACGGACTGGGCTCAGGCTGGGGTGCATAGTGAATATACGCACTCGGCAACACCTTAAAACTGATTTGGGTAATGAGGGCAAGCTGTCCGCACGACCCGACCAGCAAGCGCGCCACGTCATAACCCGCTACGTTCTTCATCACTTGCCCGCCGAAGGTGAGTGCGTCGCCTCTGCCGTCAATGATTTTCACGCCTAACACACTGTCTGCTAAATTCGCGTCTCCTGTGGCGTAAATTGCGCCAATACTTTGTGCGGGATTGGTTTGAAAAGTCAAGGCTTGACCGTGTTCCACTAAGGTTTTGTGGATGAATGCCGCGGGTGTGCCTGCTTTGACGGTAATCACCAACTCTTCGGGATAATATTCCACAATGCCTGCGTAATTTGAGGTGTTGAGTGCGCTCTCGCCAATGTGTAATGATTGTTTGCGGGCTATGTGCTGGTGAATAATGGCTTGAAAATCGGCGGATGTGTGCATTTAAAAGCGTTCCAATTCGGGATGAGGCAGTTTTCCGTGGTGAACGTGCATTGCCCCGAGCTCAGCACAGCGATGCAACTCAGGCACAGCCTTGCCAGGGTTGAGTAATTCGGTCGCATCAAACGCGGTTTTGATTTGATGAAAGATGGACAGCTCTTTTGCGCCAAATTGATGACACATCGCGTCCAGTTTTTCCACCCCAACGCCGTGCTCGCCTGTGATTGTGCCGCCCATATCCACGCTAAGCTTGAGGATTTCCTGTCCGAACGCCTCGGTTTTTGCCAGCTCGCCCTCGCGTTGTGCATCATACAAAATCAACGGGTGCAGATTGCCGTCTCCTGCGTGAAAAACGTTTGCCACGCGCAGTTTGTAGTGCTGTGATAATTCGTGAATGGTTTCTAATACGTGTGCTAAGTGCCGCCGCGGGATGGTGCCGTCCATACAATAGTAGTCAGGGGCTAGTCTTCCGACCGCAGGAAAGGCGGATTTGCGTCCGCGCCATAGATTTGCTCTGGCGATTTGTGTTTTTGCCACGCTTAAGGTAGTAGCGCCGTGCAAAATCTGCAACACTTGCTCGCGCTGAGTTTCAACCTCAGTAGGCGTGCCATCGATTTCACATAATAATAGTGCGCTAACGTTTAAAGGATAGCCAACTTTGGCAAATCCTTCTGCTGCTTCAATGGCAAACTTGTCCATCATCTCCAAACCCGCAGGAATAATGCCCGCGCGGATGATATCTGCCACTGTCTCGGCACAAGTGCGCACCGAATCAAAGCCTGCCATCACTACATTCACCGCCTCAGGCTTGGGTAACAGCTTCACCGTGATTTCAATGATAACGCCAAGCAAGCCCTCGGAGCCATTTAGCAACGCCAACAACCCCAAACCCGAATCTTGACGCGATAACTCCAACACTTCGCCATTCATCGTGAGCATCGTCAGCGCGATAACGTTATGCACCGTCAGCCCATACTTCAAACAATGCACTCCGCCTGAGTTTTCAGCTACGTTGCCGCCGATGGTGCAAGCGATTTGACTGGACGGGTCGGGGGCGTAATACAAACCAAACTCTGCTGCTGCTTCACTGATGGCAATATTGCGCACCCCAGGCTCAAGCACCGCCAGACGTGCCTTTGCGTCAATGGATTTAATCCGATTGAGTTTAGACAAACCTAACACCACGCTATTTTTAAGTGGCATTGCTCCGCCTGAGAGTCCCGTGCCTGCGCCGCGAGTAACAACAGGGGTTTGATGTTTAGCGCAAAGACGCAAAATGAGTTTAATTTGCGCCACCGTCTCGGGCAATGCCACCGCTAAGGGTTGTTGCCGATACACGCTAATCCCATCGCATTCAAAAGGACGGGTGTTTTCCGCGCCCACCAGAATAATCCCTTTGGGTAAAGCACTTAATAATTCACTGACAATAGACATAGCGCGTAATTATAATGCGTTCTTTCTTTTATTTAACCCTATAAAACTATGAAATCATTCAATCCACCAATTAGAACCCTAATGGGACCCGGCCCTGCTAACGTTCATCCGCGTATTCTGTCAGCAATGGCGCGCCCGACTATCGGACACCTAGATCCTGCTTTTGTTGCGATGATGGATGAAACCAAAACCGCGCTTAAATATGCGTTTAAAACCGAAAACGCCCTCACGATGCCCGTCTCTGCCCCAGGTTCGGCTGGAATGGAGACCTGCTTTACAAATCTAGTTGAGGCTGGCGATAAAGTAGTGGTATGTATCAATGGCGTGTTTGGAATGCGAATGCGTGAAAACATCACCCGTCTTGGCGGCACAGCGATTGTGGTAGAAGATGATTGGGGCAGTGCGGTGTCACTTGACAAAGTCGCGCAAACGCTTGCAGATCATCCCGATGCAAAGATTCTAGCCTTCGTTCACGCCGAAACTTCCACGGGCGCACAATCAGATGCTCAAGCCTTATGCAAACTTGCGCGCGAAAATGATTGCATTACGATTGTTGATGCAGTAACTTCACTCGGCGGCACTGAGCTTCGGGTGGATGAGTGGGAGATTGACGCGATTTATTCTGGCACACAGAAATGTTTGAGTGCAATGCCTGGGATTTCACCCATTAGTTTTAATGAGCGTGCATTAACGAAGGTTAAAAATCGCAAAACTCCCGTCACTTCTTGGTTTTTAGACCTCAATCTGGTGATGGGTTATTGGGGCGAAGGGGCAAAACGCACGTATCATCACACCGCCCCTGTGAATACGCTTTACGGACTGCACGAGGCGTTAGTAATGTTGCAAGAAGAAGGGCTGGAGAATGCTTGGGCGCGTCATCAAACCAATCACGAGACGTTGCGCGACGGATTGGAAGCGATGGGGATTGCGTTTTTAGTCGATAAAGCCCACCGCCTGCCACAACTCAACGCGGTGTTTATTCCCGAGGGTGCGGACGATGCTGGGGTGCGGGCGACTTTGTTGAATGATTACAATTTAGAGATTGGTGCGGGTTTAGGGGCATATGCAGGCAAGGTTTGGCGCATTGGTTTGATGGGACACACGTCTAGAAAAGAAAACATCGCATTGTGTTTGGCAGCACTCAAAGCCACTTTGGGATAATCGTTATGCGCCGTTCGCTGCTGGTGGTTTGAGGGGCGCAACTGGTGGTTTGAAGGCAGGCGTGCGTGTGTTATTGTGCGCCGTTTGAGGATTAAATCGTTGCGTTGTTGAGTGCGAATGCTTTGTTCGTAAGTCAAAATTCTATATTCGTAAGTCAAAATGGAGTAATCGTAGATACGAATGCTCCATTTTTATATACGATTGTTCTATTTTTATATAAAAATGCTCTGCTCGTATAAACGATTGCTTTATTTTTATATACAAATACTCCATTTTTATATAAGTTTGCACCATTCGTATCTACGATTGATTGATTTTTAAATACGATTGCACCATTCTCATCACCTTATAAGACAGAGGCTTGCAAAAATTTATTGACGCATTCGCTTCATTTAGCCTAACTTAGCCAGCAACTCCTCATCGGTTTCTACATTATTCAAATCTGGCAAGCAACAATCCACGGGGCAAACCTCAACACACTGCGGGGTGTCAAAATGTCCCTTGCATTCGGTGCATTTCTCAGGATCTATTTCGTAAATCTCCGTGCCCATATAAATCGCTTCATTCGGACATTCGGGCTCGCACACATCGCAATTAATACATTCATCGGTAATCAGCAAAGACATAAATTTCTCCTGTTATTATTCTGGGTTGTTGTTTAAAGGACAGTGCGCGCGATTTTATCCCATCACTCGAGCAATGCCGAACAAAGTTTTTAGGTATCATAGCGATTTTTTAATTTCTGGTAAATAGATGCGCCTATTCCTTTCCTTATTTTTACTGATGACATTTCAAGCACACGCACAAGATTATATGCTGCCCAATGGAATGTATGCCGATTTGAAAACCAACAAAGGGCATATCATCGTGCGCTTAGCGTATGAGACCACGCCGCTAACAGTGATTAACTTTGTCGCGCTGGCTGAGGGCACAAAACACAGCAACATCGAACTCGGCAAACCTTTCTACAGTGGCTTAAAATTCCACCGCGTGATTAAAAACTTTATGATTCAAGCGGGCGATCCCAAAGGCGATGGCTCAGGCGGGCCGGGTTATACGTTCCACGACGAGATCACCACGCTTAAACACGACAGCCTAGGCACTTTGTCAATGGCAAACTCGGGCCCACACACGAATGGATCGCAATTCTTCATCACCCACAGCAATACTCCGTGGTTAGATGGCAAACACACCGTATTCGGACGCGTGATTCAAGGTATGAACGTGGTAAATAAGATTCAAAAGAACGACACGCTTCTGACGGTAACGATTTTGCGCATCGGTAAAAAGGCAAACGACTTTCACGCCCACGAAGATGCCTTTCAAAGACACCTAGTCCAACCTTCTAAAGAAGATATTGAAACCAAACAAGCCCTAGAAACATTTGCAACTGCCAAATACCCGCACGCCTTTTTGTATTCCACAGGCTACTTTGTGCAAATCGATCAACCAGGCACGGGCGACAAGGCTCACAAAGGCGAACAAGTGTCCATCAGTTTGTCCATCAAATCCAGCGATGGCAAAATCATCCGCAGCGCTGGCAAACCTGTGCATTTTAGTGTCGGAATGGGCAGGATTATCAAGCTGGTAGATGACACTACTTTGCATATGAAAGTGGGTGAGGAGCGCATCATCATCGCACCCTATCATCAAGTGTATGGCGCTACCAAACGCGCTAACTTAAATCCAGACAGCATTCTGATTTTTGACATTACATTGCTTTCAATCAAAAAATAAACCCTGATGTTTTTAGAATTGATGAGTTGGCTGACGCAACTTGACTCTGGCTTTCAGGTGCTCAACTACTTAAGCATCCGCGCCGTGCTTGCCTTGCTCAGTGCATTGTTTATTGTGCTGGTGTTTGGCAAGTGGTTTATCGCAAAACTAGGGCAATATCAAATCGCGCAGGTGATTCGCAGCGATGGCCCGTCTTCTCATTTCAGCAAAGCAGGCACGCCGACGATGGGCGGGCTGATGATTTTGTTTGCCTTCATTGTAAGTGTGTTGATCTGGGGCGATTTGCAACATTCGTATGTGTGGATGATTATTGCCACGGGGTTGATTTTCGGCGCGATTGGCTTTACTGATGATTTACTCAAGATTAAGCGCAAATCCGCCCACGGACTGAGTGCAAAACAAAAGTATCTGGCGCAATCTGCGGGCGCATTGCTCATCGGAGTGTGGTTGATGAATACATTAGAGCAGCCGCAACTGTTTATCCCGTTTGTTAAAGACTGGTCGCTGGCGTTAGGCGGGGTGGGATTGTTGGCGTTGTCGTATTTTGTGATTGTTGGCAGCTCAAACGCGGTCAATCTCACCGATGGGCTGGATGGTTTGGCGATTATGCCCGTGATTCTCATCTCTGGCGCGCTCGCAGTATTTGCCTATATTGCGGGACATTACAATTTTGCGCTGTATTTACATATGCCCTACTTGCCTGGCACGGGAGAATTGTTTGTGATTTGCGCCGCACTCGCGGGATCAGGGCTGGGCTTCTTGTGGTTTAACACTTATCCCGCTGAGGTTTTTATGGGAGACGTCGGCTCACTCGCACTCGGGGCAATGATTGCGGTGATGGCAATCTTAGTGCGTCAAGAAATCCTGTTATTATTGATGGGCGGGGTGTTTGTGGCTGAAACCCTATCGGTGATTATTCAAGTGGCGTATTACAAACGCACCAAAAAACGCTTTTTCTTGATGGCACCGATTCATCATCACTTTGAAAAGCAGGGGATTTCCGAGCCGAAGATTATTGTGCGCTTTTGGATGATTACGCTGATCCTCGTGCTGGTCAGTCTTGCCTCCATCAAGCTTCGTTAAACGCAAAATGCGATGAACAATTCACAAAATGCGATGAACAATTCACAAAATG
>CAZRUL010000043.1:0-2133 GCA_964603245.1 uncultured Piscirickettsiaceae bacterium | reverse complement strand
CAAAATGCGATGAACAATTCACAAAATGCGATGAACAATTCACAAAATGACACCAGTTCAGCGCAAATCCCGATGAGTCATCCCAAAAATAACATCAGCAATTCACAAAATGACACCAGTCAGGCACTCACCAAATGGGATGAACGCTATTTATTGCTTGCCAAAGAAGTTTCCACGTGGTCAAAAGACCCTTCCACCCAAGTCGGCGCGATTACCGTAGGCAGTAAAAAGGAAGTGCTGTCCCAAGGTTTCAATGGATTCCCCCGTGGCATTGCTGACACGCCCGCGCGCTACAAAGACCGACACACAAAATACCAACTCGTGGTGCACGCAGAGATGAATGCGATTTATAACGCCACCTATTCAGGCACTTCTCTGGATGGCGCGACTTTATATGTGCACGGCTTGCCGATTTGTTCCGAATGTGCCAAAGGGATTATCCAAGTCGGCATTAAAAAAGTCATCGTTGCCAAATGCAAAGACCTCAAACACTGGAATGACAGCGTCAAACTCTCTCAAGCAATGTTTATTGAGGCAGGCATTCCACTCATCATCAAAACGCTTTAATGCACACACACCACAATCGCCGCACTTTTGCCATCATTTCCCATCCCGATGCAGGCAAAACCACTATTACTGAGAAACTTTTGCTCTACGCAGGTGCGATTCAAACCGCAGGCAGTGTTAAAGCGCGCAAAGCCACCACACACGCCACCAGCGACTGGATGGCAATGGAAAAAGAGCGCGGGATTTCCATCACCTCCTCGATTATGCAGTTTAATTACGCCAATCACATCATCAATCTGCTCGATACCCCAGGACACGAGGACTTTTCCGAGGACACTTACCGCACTTTGACCGCGGTTGATTCCGCATTAATGGTGATTGACGTGGCAAAAGGCGTGGAAATGCGCACCATTAAGCTGATGGAAGTCTGTCGGCTGCGCGCTACACCCATTTTGACCTTTATCAACAAACTAGATCGCGAAGGCAAAGACCCGATTACCCTACTTGACGAGATTGAGCGCGTGCTGAACATCGAATGCGCCCCCATCACGTGGCCAATTGGAATGGGCAAGCGCTTTCGTGGCGTGGTGCATCTGTTAGAAGACAAAATTTACTTATACGAAGCAGGCAAAAACAACACGATTGGCAATACACAGGTGATTGATGGCACAAATAACCCCGAGTTAGACCAAATTCTGGGCGTTGAGACCGCGAGCGAGATGCGTGCAGAGGTAGAACTGATCCGCGAAACCACCACCCCGTTTGAGTTGCGCCAATTTCTGTCTGGCAAACAAACCCCCGTGTTCTTTGGCTCGGCGATTTCAAACTTCGGCATTCAAAATCTGCTCGATGGCTTCATTGAATACGCCCCGCCGCCGCAAAAACGCTCCTCGGATCAGCGCGAAGTCTCCCCAGATGAGCCAAAACTGACGGGCTTTGTGTTCAAAATCCAAGCAAATATGGACGCACGCCATCACGACAGGCTTGCCTTTATGCGCATCGTCAGTGGCGAGTATCAAAAAGGAATGAAATTGTTGCAAGTCTCCACGGGCAAGCACATAAAGATTGCCAACGCGATTACGTTTATGTCGCGCACCCGCACAAGCGCGGAATCGGCGTGCGCGGGAGATGTCATCGGCATTCATAATCACGGCGGGATCCGCATCGGCGACACATTTACGCAGGGAGAACGGCTGAATTTCCAAGGGATTCCGAATTTTGCGCCCGAATTATTCCGTCGCGCCCAACTCAAAGACCCACTCAAAGCCAAAGCCTTGCAAAAAGGACTGAATCAACTCTCCGAAGAAGGGGCAGCGCAGGTATTTCGCCCCATTATTAACAGTTCGCAGATCTTAGGCGCGCTCGGCATCCTCCAATTTGACGTAGTTGCGCACCGTCTCAGGCACGAATACAACGTGGATTGTCAATTTGAGTCGGTGGCAATTGCGACCGCACGCTGGATTGCTGGTAGTGAGGCAGATATTGAGCATTTGAAAGCCAAAGCGGGCAATGTTGCGCTTGATTCCTCTGGAATGCTGACTTATTTAGCCCCGTCAATGGTGAATTTAACACTGACGATGGAGCGCCATCCTAATATCGTCTTCTCTGCCACCCGAGAACACTAGT
>CAZRUL010000042.1:0-9401 GCA_964603245.1 uncultured Piscirickettsiaceae bacterium | reverse complement strand
CCCTCTATCGCATACCTCACGCTGGCGCGAATCACTGCCGCCCTATCGCCAGAAAAATAATGCGTCTCAGTGGTGATTTTCCCGTTCGCATAGAATCCAAAGCACACCATTCCCACGGGTTTGTGCTCGCTCTCCCCTGTTGGTCCTGCGATGCCTGTGATGGCGATCGCGACATCACAATTTGCACGCGCAACTACGCCGCACACCATTGCTCCCGCGATTGGCTCACTGACGGCGCCGAATTTATCCAGCGTGGATTGCGTCACTCCGAGCGTTTTAACTTTGGCGGCGTTACTATAGGTCACGTATCCGCTGTCGAAATATTGGGATGCGCCTGCGTTTTGGGTGAATTCGGCTGATAATGCCCCGCCCGTGCAGGATTCGGCGACTGCGAGGGTGAGTTTGTGTTGAATTAAGTATTCGGCTAGCGTTTTTGTGCGTTCGGCGAGTGTTTTTGTGTGTTCAGCTGGCGTTTCAGTTTTCATCGCGGCTGGCAATGGCTGCTTGGGCAATCTCTAACATATCGTTGGAGAGCGGTTTGAGGGCGAGAATTTGCTTGAGTTGTTGATTTTGCAGACTGCGCAAGGCAGGAATATAGCGGCGCCAATGATTGTAGGTGTTAAGCAGGCGTGCGCCGAGTTGTGGGTTGCTTGTGTTGAGTTTGCGCAAAGCGTCGGTGAATAATTGGTAGCCCTGCTCGGTGTGAAATTGGGCTGAATTTTGGCTGAAACTGCCGAGCACCGCGCGCAGCCGATTGGGGGTATTGAAACAAAACAGTGGGTGGCTCATTAGTGTGGCGATTTGGCGCGCATCGGTGGTTTTGGCGCGGGATTGGACGGCAAACCATTTGTCCATCGCAATTGTGTCGTGTCCGTAGCGTTGTGCAAATTCTTGGATGACGGTCGCGGTAAAGGGATTGTCGTTGTTGATTAACAAACTAAAGCTCGCTAGCGAATCACTCATACAATTGGCGCGGGTAAATTGCTGATAGGCGCGCTCAAAATCCGCAGGATCAGTGGAATTTTGCACCAAATAATACAAACAACGGTGTTTTAAGGCGCGTTTGCCTACCTCAATCGTATTGAACCGATAGGCTTCGTCGCTGTGCAAACGCTGGTAGGTCTCAAGCAATGCTGGGCGCAGGTGTTTGCTGATGGATGTTTCGGCGGTGATGATTTGCGCGGCCATTTCTTGGGGGTTAATTTGCTCGACTTGCTGTTGAATCAGGCTGGTGGCGGGCAATGTGAGTAATTTGCTGGTCAGGGCATCGTCTGTGCTGGTTTGCAGGATGAAATTAAACGCGTCAAAAAGTGCGCTAGTGTTTAATTTGCTGGGAGTGAGGATGAAATCCAGCCATAAAGATTGCGCGTTGTCCCAGCGATTGAGTGCGTCGGTGTCAAATTTGAGCAGAAAAATCCGTTCTTCGCGAGTGATTTCAAGATGGAGCTTAATCGGTGCGGAAAAATCACGCAGCCACGAGCCAATTGGTTTGGTGGGGAGATTTTTAAATTCGATCGTGGTCTCAGCCTCGCGCAGTGTGATCACGCCCTGCTGGAGTGGCGCGCCGTTTTCATCTAATAATCCGTAGCGAATGGGCAAATAAAAACAATCGCCGAGCTGGGTAAAGGTAGCGCGAAAGGTTTGTGCGGGTGCATCGTATCGTGTCGTGAGTTTTACCTCGGGCGTGCCAGATTTTGAATACCACGGCATAAAATCGGTGAGATCAAAATCATTCGCATCGGTCATTGCGGCAATAAAATCATCGATGGTAACCGCGCAGCCGTCGTGGCGCTGGACGTACAATTGCATTCCGCGTTGAAAATCGTCCTCGCCGAGGAAAGTGTGCAGCATTCGGATCAGTTCTGCGCCTTTTTCATACACGGTGTAGGTGTAAAAGTTGTTGATTTCAAGATAAGATTCGCCGCGCACGGGATGTGCCATCGGGCCGGTGTCTTCGGCAAACTGGAGGGCGCGCAGTTGTGCCACGTCTTCAATGCGTTTGATGGCCTGGGAATGCAACTCTCCGCTAAACTCTTGGTCGCGAAATACGGTGAGTCCCTCTTTTAGGCTGAGTTGGAACCAATCACGGCAGGTGATGCGGTTGCCCGTCCAATTGTGAAAATATTCGTGTCCGATGACGGATTCAATGCGCATAAAATCGTCGTCGGTGGCAGTTTCTGGGTCGGCTAATACGCAGGCGGAGTTGAAAATATTCAGTCCTTTGTTTTCCATCGCGCCCATATTAAAGTCATCCACGGCGACAATCATAAAAATATCCAAATCATAGACCAAACCAAACCGTGCTTGATCCCAAGCCATCGCCCTTTTGAGCGCGCGCATTGCAAATTGGGTTTTGTGGGCATTATGCGCCTGCGTATATATTTTGAGGGCAACGGTTTGCTGGGCGCTGGTGATGAAAGTATCTTCCAATGCCACTAAATCTCCTGCGACTAAGGCAAATAAATAGCAGGGTTTGGGGTGCGGATCGTGCCAAATTGCCTCACCTGTGCCGCGAGAGCGCAGATTACCATTACTCAGCAACACGGGATAGCGCGCGCGGTCGGCTTGAATGCGTGTGGTAAATACGCTGAGCACGTCTGGGCGATCTAAATAATAAGTGATGTAGCGAAAACCGTGCGGCTCGCATTGAGTGCAAAAATTTCCGCCCGATTGATACAGTCCGCTTAGGTGTGTGTTTTGGTTTGGGTGGATTTTGGTTTGGATTTTTAGGACAAATTCGGACGGCGGGCTGTGGATTTGTAATCCTGTGGCGGTGAGGCTGTAGTTTGGGGTTTTGCCGTCTAATGCAATGGAGAGCAGGATTAAATCGTTGCCGTCTAAATATAAATCTTGGGGCAATGCGGGATTGGATTCGGGGGCTGGGTTGGCGTTTGGATTGCGATAATATTGCACCGTTGAGGTAATAATTGCTTCAGTTTCGGATAATTCAAAATTAAGCTCGGTGGTGTGGATTAAATACGAACTCGGGGTGTAATCTGAGCGATAAACGCGGGAATTTGACATAAGGCGTGAGGCAAAAATCAATGCATTTTACGCAAGCTCGGCTGTGGTGGCGCGCGCAGAACGGGTGAATTTTGCTACCATAGCAATAAAACCATCGCCAATCCCACGCGATACACCACAAACGGCATCAGCCCCACCCTATCCAGCAGGCGAATGAAAAATACCACGGTAAAATACGCGCTCAGTCCGCTGATGACAAAGCCGAGTGCCAACATCGTCCAATCCACCGCCAGCGGCTGCGCGAATAATTGCCAAATCATCAGCGCCGCCGACAACGCAATCACGGGGATTGAGAGCAAAAAAGCAAATTCGATTGTGGTTGCCAAAGATAATCCCAGCAATAGCCCCGCGGTGATGGTAATGCCCGAGCGCGACGTGCCTGGAATCAACGCCAGCGTTTGTGCGAGCGCAATAAAACTCATCGCACGCCACGTTAAAGTATCGCTAGGGTTTGGGTTGTGTTTGTGTTGCTGCCACCAAATCGCTACGCCCAGCAACAATCCGAAGCCCAGAGTCGCAAATGCAATCACTGAGGTGGTGCGCAGGTGCGTTTCAATAAATTCTTGAAAAAACAGCCCCGCCAAGCCCACAGGAATTGTGCCCAGTCCGATGCCCCACGCAATGTGTGAGCGCCCGACGGTTTGCCTTTGCGCAATTGAATCAAAGAAATCCCGCCATAATTCCGCCAAACTGTGCCGATAATAAAACACAATCGCACTCAGCGTGCCCAAATGTAGCACAACGTCAAACGCCAGCCCTTGATCCGTCCAGTGGGTGAATTTTGGCAGCAAAATCAAATGCGCCGAGGAGGAGATGGGGAGGAATTCGCTCAGCCCTTGAATCAGCGCTAGCGCGGTTGTTTGCAGAAATTCCATATTTTTTGACGCGAATGGCTGGGGTTTGTGGGATTACAACTTGTGACGCAAATCTTGCTCGCGAAATCCACGACATTTGAGGAAATGAGGCGCATCGGCTTTGTTTTTTGCCAGCGCCAACACTTTAAAACTCTCGCCCATCGCGCTCGGCAATACCAGCTGCTTGATTTGTTGCGCCAGCATTGCGCGTTTGTTTTGGTTTTTTTCCGTCCGTAAATATTGTTCAATCCCCAGACTGATTAAAAACATCGCCTGCGTCGCATAACCCACCAAATGAAACCCGCTGCTCTGTGCTGCAGCACTAATCGCGGAAAAATTAACGTGGGTGGTAATGTCTTGCGCGCCGATATTGATAAATGGATTTTCGCTCGCCACGTGCTGATGATAACAGCGCAGCGTGCCGTTATTTCTTTGCGGATGAAAATATTCTGCCGCCCCCATTCCGTAATCAATCAGCAACACCACGGCGCAATCGAGCGCGTCAAATAAAGACTTAATCCAAGCATTTGCGGCTGGATTTATCTCGGTGGTGTAGTTTTCAATACAATGCTCGGGCAACTGCTCGGACAGACTTTTAGGCAAATTCGCGGGCAGGGAATTAAGCGCGCGCCACTCAAACGCATCGTTTTGATAATCCACGCCCAATTCTACAAACGCGCTGCGCTGATAAATAAATCGCTTCGCTGGCATCGCGTCCAGCACTTCATTCGCAATCACCACGCCTACAAAATCGGTGGGCAGGGTTTGCAGCCAAACAATTCTGTGCATTAATTCGGGCAGGGATTTTTCCAACGTTTGACGCTGGCGGTGTTGTAATTCGGCGCTGAGCTCCAAAATAAAATAGGTGCGCGGGAGTTGGTTTAAGCGTCCGAGTTCAAACAAAATCTGCGCGGCTAAAACGCCACTGCCTGCGCCAAATTCTAAAATATCGTTGGTGGCATTTTGTCCGTCAAAAACATTGACGCATTCTTTCGCCAAACAAAATCCAAACAAATCTGAGGTTTCGGGTGCAGTGATAAAATCGCCGCGTTCGCCAAATTTTTCCGCGCCCGAGCGATAATAACCCAGTGTCGGATGATACAAAGCACTCGCCATAAATTGATCAAAACCAATCGGTGCGCGATTTTGTTGGATGGATTTTTGAATAAAGCGGGCAAGTTTTGAGTGCATAATGTGCGCATTTTACCGAATGCTTTATTATTTTTATTGTCTAACTTTTCTCCAAAAAATATGATGAAAACAGTGTTAATTACAGGAGGTGCGCGGCGAATCGGTGCGCAAATCAGCCAAACTTTTCACGCCCAAAATTATCGCGTGATGATTCATTACAACCATTCTAAAACTGCGGCGCAAGCGTTGCAAACCCAACTCAACGCCATTCGTCCAAATTCTGCGGTGATAATTCAAGCTGAGCTCACGGATGAAAAATCGTTGCAAAATCTGGGTGCGCAGATTCAGAATCTGGATGTTTTGGTGAATAATGCTTCGGTTTTTTATCCCACGCCGTTTGAGGATGCCACCCAGCAACAATGGAATGAAATTCTTAATACTAATCTGAGTGCGCCGTTTTTTCTGGCGCAAGCACTGACGCGGGCATTGCGCAAAAATCGCGGCTGTATTATTAACATTGTGGACATTCACAGCGAACGACCGCTGAAAAATCATCCGATTTACAATATTTCCAAGGCAGGTTTGAAAATGCTCACCCAAACCCTGGGCAAAGAATTAGCGCCCGAGATTCGGGTCTGTGGGGTTTCCCCTGGTTCAATTTTGTGGCCAGAAAATGAGGGCGCGCTGGACGCGGTTAAAAAAAATAAAATGCTCAAAAAAATTGCGCTGAGGTCTCAGGGAAGTGCCAGCGACATTGCCGATGCGGTATTATTTTTGGCGGGGGCAAAATATATTACGGGGCAAATTTTGTGCGTAGATGGCGGGCGCACGCTGAATCAATAATTCGTCAATAATCGCCTAATCGTTTGCTGATGTATTTTGTGCTAAAATCCGCGGGATTGAATTTTGCTCATAATATAGACGAAAAAAATAAACGAAAAACTAATCGTTAGATAAAACAATCACCCATAAATAAAACAGTAACCCAAAAGACAGCCAGCAAAAATCAACACAAGCACTTTTGACCGATGTTTTGCCGCTCAATCACAGTCCGCAAAACATTGAAGACCCATTAACATTTTAGCTTTAACATTTTGGCTTTTTTGCCGTATAAAAATTTGAGTGGCGCGTTATTTTTGAATGACGAACGCCCGCACAGAATAGATTACATTTATGCTACATTCAGTTCCCATTTTTATTCTCCCTCACGACATTCGTTGCCCCAGCATTGAACATCGTGAGTTTTTATGCGCGCAAAAAAGTCCAGCAATTATAGGACTTAGTTATGAATCACGTATTAATCAATGCAACCCATAAAGAAGAAATTCGCGTTGCGGTTGTTAAAAACAAACGCCTGATTGACCTTGACATTGAAACAGGACTGAAACAAAAAACCAAGGGCAATGTTTATAAAGCCAGAATCTCGCGGGTTGAAGTCTCGCTTGACGCAGCTTTTGTAGATTACGGCAAAGAAAAACAAGGCTTTCTGCCGTTTAAAGAAGTTTCCGAATTCTACAGCAAACACATCACGCCGAAAGGCAGCAAACTCACGATTGCCGAAGTCCTCAAAGAAGGGCAGGAAATCATCGTGCAGATTGAAAAAGAAGAGCGCGGCAACAAAGGCGCAGCCCTCACTACTTACGTGAATTTAGCGGGCGCGTATATGATTTTGATGCCGAATAATATCTCAACCGCGGGCATTTCTCGACAGATTAATTCCAGCAATCGGCAATCGCTCAAAGACATTCTCAAACAACTCAGCCTGCCCGCACAATGTGGCGTGATTATTCGCACCGCTGGCGCAGGAAAATCGTTGGAAGAGTTGCAATGGGAGGCGGATCATCTCGTAAGTTTGTGGCAATCCATCTGCAAAGCCAGCACCAAACAGCCCAAACCGTTTTTGATTTATCAAGAAAGCAACATCATTATTCGCACCATTCGCGACCATTTGCGCACTGATATTGACAGCGTTATTATTGACGATCTGCCCTCTTTTCAGCAAGCCAAAGAGTTTGTCAGTTTTGTGCTGCCGCATTATTTGGATCGGATCAAATTTTTTGACGTTTCCGAGCATACTTTGTTTAACCACATCGGTATTGAAGCACAGGCGAAAAATATTTTTAAACGCGAGGTTTTGCTCAAATCAGGCGCCACGATTGTGTTTGACCCGACTGAGGCACTCACCGCCATTGATATTAATTCCGCGCGCGCCACCAAAGGCGCACACATTGAAGAAACCGCTTACAACATCAATTTAGAAGCCGCCAAAGAAATTGCAATGCAACTCCAATTGCGCGACATCGGCGGACTTGTGGTAATTGATTTCATTGATATGATCAAAGAAGAGCACCGCCGATCTGTGGAAAAAATGATGGAAAAATCCACCGCATCAGATCGCGCACGCATTCAAATCGGCGACATTTCTAGATTTGGTTTATTGGAAATGTCGCGCCAACGTTTGATGAGTTCGGTCACCGAATCGGTGGAAAAAACTTGCTCTCAATGCGAAGGACGTGGCACTACACCAACAATTCCTGGTTTGGCGATTAGCATTTTGCGCCAACTTGAAGACGGCTGTAATGCCAGCAAACAAACCACGCGGCTGACGATTCAAGCCTCGGTAGACGTGATTACGTATTTGCTCAACGAAAAACGTTTATACATTACCCAATTAGAGCAAAAACACGGCATCAAAATTACGTTGCTACCCAATCCTTATATCCAATTTCCAAATTATGCAATTGCCAAGAAAAAAGGCACAAAATCCAGCAATCATCACAGTTATCAAGGGATGTCAAAAGCACCTTTTAACGCCGCGGATTATGAATCTGAAAATGTTTCTGAAGAAGCCGTCATCAGCGCCAGAACGCCAAAAACACGATTGCCTGAGCAAAAAATTGTCACCCCAAAAATTTCGCTGATTGAGCGCATTAAAATTGCAATATTCGGCGTGCCAAAAAAAGCCCCAACGCGCAAACCTAATCCGCGCAATAATCGCAACCGAAATCAAAATAGAAACCGCAATCAGCCCAGAAATAACGGGCGCAATAATCCAAGATCTGGACAGAAACCGAATCAAAATGGGACTCAAAAAACAGCGCAAAATCCAAGACAAAACCCCAACCAGAATTCTAATCAAAACCCTAATCAGCGCGCCAACTCAAACGCTAATCAAAACGCTAATCAAAATGTTGCGTCCAAACCTGAGCAAAAATCAGCACCACAAATCGCGTCAAAACCCGCACCAAAACAACCCGTGCGCACGCCCGAACACAAAGACGAGCAAACCACTAAAAAACCAGAAATCACTCAGGAATAACCGCGCGCCACAATGCCCTCTTCCCCATCAAAACAACATTATTGTGTGTTTGGCAATCCGATTAAACACAGTCTCTCGCCCGAGATTCACGCTCAATTTGCCAAACAATTCGGGCTAGAAATCACGTATCGCAAAATTCTCGCCCCGATTGAAGGCTTTGCCGACAGTGTGGCAGGCTTTGTGGTGGATGGCGGCGCTGGGTTTAATATCACCGTGCCATTTAAATTAGAGGCGCGTCAAATTGCCACCGAACTCACCGAGCGCGCTAAAATCGCTGGCGCAGTCAATACGATCAAAGTTGCAGGCGAAGAATTACTCGGTGAAAACACTGACGGATTGGGGCTGGTGAATGATTTATGCAACAATTTGAGGCTGGATTTAACCGATAAAACGATTCTTGTTTTAGGTGCTGGCGGGGCTGCTCGCGGGATTTTACTGCCACTTTTGCAACAAAATCCCGCACGCATTTTGATCAGCAATCGCACCGCAAGCAAGGCGATAGAATTGGCGAAAATCTTTGCTCCGTATGGCAAAACTTGTGGCTTCGGACTGGAAAAAATCAAAGGCGAGCCAGTGAATGTTATCATCAACGCCACCAGTGCCGCACTTGACAACACGATGCCTGTCATCAATGGCGCAGTGGCGCGCGATGCGGTGTGTTATGAGCTGATGTATGGCATTCAAACGCCTTTTATGAGTTGGGCGCAAAAACACAATGCGACGCTGGTCACAGACGGATTGGGAATGCTGGTAGAGCAAGCGGCGTGCAGTTTTGAATTTTGGACGGGACAAAAACCTGAAACCCGAGCCGTGCTGGCAAATTTACGCACAAAACTTACGCAAACTGCCAACTAAATTAGCACTCAGTCAAAAAAAAAAACGGGGATTGTTACAATATTCTGCGCGCGGATAATTCAAAAAAGCACAAAATAACAGCACAAAATAATAATACAAATCCAAACAAACTCTAAAAAGAACCTACAAAAACGCAGAAAATTTTAAGGAGAAAGTCGCTGAATCTGCCAACCCTCGCCCTGCTTTTCATACACAAAACGATCGTGCAAACGATTTTC
>CAZRUL010000041.1:1750-9642 GCA_964603245.1 uncultured Piscirickettsiaceae bacterium | reverse complement strand
ACAAATCCCCGCACGCTGCCACAATCAAATCGCTTGCCTTGAAATTGATACGCCAGCACTTTGTTTTGCAAAGCGAGCTGCATTAAAGCATCGGTGATTTGAATCTCTCCATTAGCATCCGCGGGGGTATTTTCTAGTGCGGTAAAAATCTCTGGGGTGAGAATATAACGTCCGATAATCGCTAAATTAGTCGGTGCTTCATCGCGCGTAGGTTTTTCCACCATAGATTTGACCCGATACGTCTGCGTTGAATGCGGCAACAAATCGCCCGCAATCACGCCGTATTGATGCACCTGTGCTAAATCCACCGCCTCAATTGCCACAATGCAACACTCGGGATGTTGTGCGTGAAGTTTGAGCATTTGCGCCAGCACCGAGTCGCCGCGCGCATTGACACACAAATCATCGGGCAAAATCACAGCAAACGGTGCGTTATTCATCAATGATTTTGCGCTGTAAATGGCGTCTCCGAGTCCGCGCATTTGTTTTTGTTTAACATAGGAAAAATCACAGCGCGCACTAATTGCATTCACCTCGTCTAACAAAGATTCTTTGTGCGTTCCGCGAATGCTCGCCTCAATTTCTGGGTGGGGTTTGAAATGATTTTCCAGCGCTTGCTTGTGTTTGCTCACCACCATTGAAATGCGCGTGAGTCCCGCGTCCATCGCCTCTTGCACGGCGTATTGAATCAGCGGTTTGGTCAGTATTGGCAACATTTCTTTGGGAATGGCTTTGGTCGCTGGCAAAAATCGCGTGCCGTAACCTGCCACGGGAAACAAACAGTGGCGGATGGGCGGGTGTTTAGCGGACATCTGTATTTTGCAGGCGTGTTTTTAATAATGTTTTGCCGTGTTCCACCCCAGGTTGATTGTAGGTGTCAATCTGCAAGAACTGTCCGATGCACGACACCAGCAATTGATAATTAAACATTAATTTGGCAATGTTGTATTCATCCACGGTGCGAATCGTCAGCACATCACAGGGAATATCTTGCTCCGCTTCCACCGCGCGAATGGTTGCATCGGCTTGTTGATTGAGCAAATCATTGAGCGCCAATCCATTTAGATAATCCATCTCCAGCGGCGCAAAGTGCTGGTGCGGGTCGGACGGAATCTGGGCAACATTGCGCAGGTCTTCAATCTTAATAAAGGTAATGGTTTTGTCGCGCACGCCTTGCATAATCAGCTGCAAGAAACTGTGCTGATCCACTGGGCCAACAAGGGCGACGGGGGTGAGGGCTTGACGCGTGCCATTGACATTAATCTTGCCCAAACTCTCCGCCCACAATTGCACATACCATTTGTTAAAACGCTCAAGCGATGCAGAATACGAAAAAATTGCGTTGATGTTAAAGCGGGCTTTGTTCTCCACCAAAAATCGTGCCTTGCGAATAATCGTGTGATAATAATCGCCGCGTGCAAAGAAACCGTCTGCCACTCTTCGTGCGCCATTCAACAGATTGTCAATGTCCACGCCCACCATTGCCAGTGGCACCAAACCCACCGCGCTAAACACCGAAAACCGCCCGCCGATATTGGTCGCCAAATCAAACGTTTTAATATGATTTGCGCGGGCAAATGTGCTGAGCTTGCTGTCCTTTGCGGAAATAATCGTGCAATTGGTGTGGTCAATCGTCACCAAAGAATGGAGGAATTTAAACAGGCTGATGGTTTCAATCGTGTCGCCCGATTTAGAGATAATCACAAAATGCGCACGGGTCAAATCCACCGACTTGAGTGAATGTTGGATCTCTAAGGGATCTACGGTTTCCAAAAATAATAAGGTTTTTGAGTAAACATTAGACGGCAACAGGAATTCATAAATCGCGCGCGCCCCCAAACTAGAGCCGCCGATACCGACCACAACAATGTGTTGCTTGCGAATGGTTTGGGCGTATTTTTTGATGTGTGCGGTGGCTTGATAGGGCAAATCGTAATAGCCGACTTGTGTGCGCTCAGTTTGGATTTTGGCAAAAATCTCACTGTTTGATTTGATTTGATAGAAATTTTTGGTGTATTGCATCGTGTGTTACATATATATGTGTTACATATTGTGTTGAGAAACGCTGACTGATTTTTTTTTGAATGGGGCTTTGATTATTTTGCAGCATTTGCACTGGATTTAACCATTTTTTCTAATGCTTCCAATGCTTCCAATTCTTTTAACTCGCGCAAATCTTCCTCTTTTGCCGCTGTGACTTTTCTTTGATGATTAAAATCCGTGTAAATCTCGCCCACTTGTTGTTGCATTTTCACTTTACTGATGGTGCTTTTGCCCGAGCTTATTTTTTGATCGTTAAATTCAAGCACTTTATCCACATTATCGCGCCAAAAATTCAGGGTAATGTCTTGTCGGCTTTTCACGCGTAATTCTGCGGTTTCTAAAAATATAACAACCAGCCGATTGAGCGTGTCTATTTCGTCTTCATTCAGATAATTTTTGGCAATGAAAATATCTTGTTTGCGCACAACACGCCCCTGCCACGCGGTGAGTGCCATATTTGGTGCGTTTTTGTCAGCGCGGCTGAGCACCAATTCTGCGGCGGTTTTGCCTGCTACGGCATACAATAATTTGTTTTGGATTTCGGCAAAAAACATTTGCGTTGCTTTGTCGGTTTTGTCGTAATCGCTGCTCAAACTCAGCAAGTCTCTAACTTTTTGATAAAAACGCTTTTCGGAGGCACGAACGTCGCGGATTCTTGCCAGCAATTCATCAAAATAATCAGGCCGTCCATCGGGATTTTTGAGTCGGTCGTCGTCCATCACAAACCCTTTGACTAAATATTCTTTGAGGTGTTTGTTTGCCCAAATCCTAAACTGCACGCCGCGCTTGCTACGCACCCTAAAACCGATGGCTAAAATCATTTCTAATGCGTAAAAAGTAACCTGATATTTTTTGCCGTCAGAGGCAGTTGTCAAGTAATCCTTGACAACTGAAAACCTGCGCAACTCATTGTTATTTAATATACTTTCAATGTGCAGAGCGATGTTTTGTTTAGAGGTGTCAAAAAGTTCTGCCAATTGATTTTGACTCATCCAAGCAGTGCCGTTTTTGGTCAAAAGTGTCACGCTGGATTTGCCGTCAGAGGTGTTATAAATAACAATATTTTGTGATTCATTCATCATATTTTTTTCAATCAATCCTCTAAAAATAACAATCTCGGACTATTTTGGATGCGCCTTTAAAAACACAGAATTCCGATACTTGCCTTTTTTAGTCAGCCCATAATATTTGAACGCAATCCGTGTGCCAATCTCAGGCGGGTGTTCGCGCTGTGCATCGCTAAATCCCGATCCAATTTTCACCACATTGCCCGTTTTAGTTCGGCATTTGACGGATCCCATTTTGCCCAGATATTTTCTTTTGCCGCCCAATATCGCGATGATTACGCACTCCGAATTCTGATAGGGCTTGACTTTTAGCGCGCTGGACAGCCGTCCTGTTTGATAAGCGAGTTGCGGATTGCGCACCACCACGCCCTCGCCACCTTTGTCCATAATTGACTTGAGATATTTGGCTAATTGTGCTTTGTGCTGAATCGGAATTTGCTCAATCAGCCGAATCGGGGTATCGGGATGCGCATTCAAATATTGCGCCAACACCGCCAACCGTTGCGACAAATTGCCAGTTTGATTCGGCACTTCAAAAATCTGGTGGGTAATTTGCCGCCAACGCTGCTTGGATTTGGTGCTACGCACGATTGAACTAATGCGGTCAAAATCACCGCGTTTGCGCCACAACTCGCCATCAATCGCAAAAGGTGGGTAATTTTTAATAAACCATTTGGGCGGATTGAGCACTTTACCGCTGCGCGTGAGTAATTGTTTGCCATCCCAAAATCCGCGCACGCCGTCCAATTTTTCACTCATCACCCAGCCGATGAGATTTGTGTGACGATTGGCATCATAAGTTTTGAGCGAGAAAAGAGCGGGTTTATTGGCGAGCGCAAAAGTGCTGAAAATGAGCAACGAGAGGAGGATTTTTTGCATTTTGAATGGATTGTTGGATGTTATTGACTGATGATTTTTTTATGTGTTGTGTCATTTAATTTATAAATTTAACGAATTCCCCCAATCTCGATTTTCAGCTTTTTCTGCCAAATACCTTTCGTGTGTTTTTAAAAATTCTTGGGAATCTGCTTCAAACGCTTGATATATTTTTTGTATTTTTTGATTAGAATGCTGTGCGAAAAGTATGGGAATGACAATACTAACCACCAATATAGAAAATAAAATCCACCACATTTCCTCAAAATAATTAACAATGTATGGAACTGACGGCAAATGCTGATATGCGGTTGCAAATAATAATATCAATAAAACGACTGATATATTAAAGTTTATCAACTTCGTCTCATACAATCCGTCCATTTCTGCAAATAGGGACTCGCTTCCATTAATGAATTTTTTGTATTTTTGTATGACAAATTCTTCTGCTAATTTAACAG
Organism: uncultured Piscirickettsiaceae bacterium; assembly: GCA_964603245.1. Taxonomy (GTDB): domain Bacteria; phylum Pseudomonadota; class Gammaproteobacteria; order PS1; family Pseudothioglobaceae; genus CAZRUL01. Next base: position 5,195 of record CAZRUL010000041.1, on the reverse strand, counting down.
GATTATCTTTACAATAACGAATTGTATTTTTGACTTCTGAGCGATTTGTGATTTCGTCTATTGTTTTTTGTATTTTATTTTTATCAAATAATGGCTTAACTTCCCGATACGCCAAATTAAAAACAATTGAAATTTCTATTAAATAGGCTAAATCAAGAAACCCAGACGACATTACGAATCCGATATTTAAGCAAAACTAGGCGCATTATGAAAAATACTATCGGTATCGCCAAACACATTGTCATCGGCATTTTTAACCACACTAGGATAATTAAAAGAAGCGACAGCAGTATTACTGCCCAACTTTTCACAATATCTAAATGCTTTGCCATCTCTGGTAATAATATGCGCCTCTAATTGCTTGCTATAAGTTTTCACGGCACAATTTTTGTGTTTGTTGCAAACTTGTAAAAATGCATTGTTTTTATCAAGTCCGCTATTTTGATAATCATCCAATAATAATTTAATGCAGATGTCTTTTTTCAGTGCGATTTTTAGTGATTCTACAACCGATGGATTGCTGTATAAAGATAATTTGCTAGAAATAATATTCACATTCTTTTTAGCATACTTGAGCAATCTAATAATTAACGCAACGGCGTGCTCTGCGCTCCCATTAGACACCAATTCATTGCTTTGAGCATTATCAAGTTTTGCTAAATTATCTATATATGTTTGCATCGTTTTTTTTTGAGTGAATGACAACTTTGAACGTTGATTTTATAGGTTTTTGCTAAAAATAAAAAACATATTTAAACATATTTATTGCTGAGTTTTGTGCGCCAAAAAATGCGCAAAACGTGGATTATTTTAAATACATTCGCTCTCATTATATAATATGTAATATATTTATCTGCTCCTCAAATCGAGAAAAAAATCCGTGCAAAATACCATCGCAAAACCAAACTCAAACACGCATCCAAATCACGCCAAAAAAATCAAAGGGATTATTCTCGCAGGTGGCTCGGGCACTCGGCTGTATCCGATTACCAAAGGAATCTCCAAACAATTGCTGCCGATTTACGACAAACCGATGATTTATTATCCGTTGTCGGTGCTGATGTTAGCGGGCATTCGGGAGGTGTTGATTATTTCCACGGCTGAGGATTTGCCCAGATTTGAACAATTATTAGGCGATGGTTCCACCATCGGAATGCGTCTGAATTATGTGGTGCAACCCTCTCCCGACGGACTTGCGCAGGCGTTTATTTTGGGCAAAGATTTTATTGCTGAGGACAATGTGTGTTTGATTTTGGGCGACAATATTTATTACGGGCACGGGCTGAGTGATTTGTTGCACGCCGCGATTAAAAATACCGCGCACAACACAGCCACAGTATTTGGCTATCACGTGCAAGACCCGCAACGCTATGGCGTGGTGGATTTTGACAGCACGGGCAAAGCGTTGAGCATTGAGGAAAAACCCGAACATCCGAAGAGCAATTACGCCGTCACTGGATTGTATTTTTACCCAAATGACGTGGTGCAAAAAGCACTGAGCGTGCGCCCTTCAAGCAGAGGCGAATTGGAAATCACCACGCTTAATCAACTGTATTTACAAGAATCTCGCCTCACCGTAGAGCTGATGGGCAGAGGCTATGCGTGGCTAGACACGGGCACGCACGAGAGTTTGCTGGCGGCCTCCACATTTATTGAAACCATTGAAAAACGACAGGGTTTGAAAGTGGCGTGCATTGAAGAAATCGCCTTTGAGCAAGGCTACATCAACAAAGCAGAGTTGTTAAAACTGGCAAAACCATTGGAAAAAAATCAATACGGACAATATTTACGCAAACGCGCTGAGTGTTAATTTGATTGACGCAAACGGCTGCAAATCAAGCATTCAATGTCATCATCAATAAATTTTCAATTAACGGTATAATGCAATGCATTTGCAATGCACTCAACAACAAAACGATGAAAACTGCTACTATACCGTCGCTCCGAGTTGATCCAGAATTAAAACGCAACGCTCAACGCATCCTTTACAAAGGAGAAACTTTATCAAGTTTTGTCATTGATTCGATGGAAAAAGGCATTCAAAACAGACAATTTCAGCAAGCATTTATCGCCCGCGGATTGAAAGCACGCGATGAATCTAAACTGAGCGGAGAATATTATGCTGCCTGTGATGTGTTGAAGACACTCAAAAATATGCTGGACAATGCTTAACACGCTATGGCTTTTAAGGTTCGCTACACTAAAAGCGCAAAAAAAGATTTAATACGTTTATATCAATTTTTACTCACTCAGGACATAAAATCTGCAAAACGCGCCTACAGTGCAATTGAAAAAATGGCAGAATTTTTACAAGAATTTCCATTTTCCTGCACAAAATCACAGGCACACAATCCATTTTTAAGAGAGGCAATTATTCCATTTGGATCTAGTGGATATGTGGCTTTATTTGAAATTGAAAATCACAATACAGTCACAATATTAGCCATTCGGCACCAACGAGAAAATGATTATTACTGAAAAAATGCAAAACGATTTTGAGTTTATGCCGCAAAAAATAGCCGATATTATGCTCATCAAACCCTCTGTTTATGGAGACGCGCGCGGCTATTTTATGGAAACTTTTAGGCAGGATTTGTTGGTCAAAGCACTTGGTTATCAGCTGGATTTTGTGCAAGACAATCAGTCCAAATCCAGCCACGGCGTGTTGCGCGGATTGCATTATCAACTGCCACCGTATGCGCAGGCAAAATTGGTGCGGGTGCTGGCTGGCAGTGTTTTGGATGTGGCAGTGGATATTCGCAAGTCCAGCGCGACTTTTGGACAACACGTTGCCGTGGAACTCAGTGCAGAAAATCAACACCAATTATTCATTCCGCACGGGTTTGCGCACGGGTTTGTGGTGCTGAGTGAAACCGCAACTTTTGCCTACAAAGTGGATAATTATTACGCACCAAAATACGACCGAGGGATTGCATTTGATGATAAAAATTTGGCGATTGATTGGCAAATTCCCAGCGCAAAATTGCACCTCTCCGCCAAAGACAAAGCCCATCCTAACTTGCTTTGTGCGACTGATTTATGGGCGTGAAAGTGGCGAGAAAATTGGTGGAAAGTTGGATTTTGAGCGGATGTTTGTATAAAATGCGCGGTTCTTTTTGAAGTATAAAACGAGTGACAAAAATGATCGCAACACTACAATTACCGCGCAAAATCATCGCAAATATTGAACAAAAAGTCGGTTTGTCAATTCACGATATTAACCACAGCGACCCTGTAAAAATCTCCCAAATCATCGGCGCAAAACTCAACAAAACACTGACTTTTAGCTCCGAATTTCCCTTTATCGGCAGAGGCAATGTGTTGCGGGAAAACATTCAATCATCACACAGCATTAACCGAGAGATTGACAAAATACTGGGTTTGTAGTCGTGGAAGTCAAAGCGGTTTATGAATTTTATCAAACCTTTGTAAAACCCATTTATTC
>CAZRUL010000041.1:0-1650 GCA_964603245.1 uncultured Piscirickettsiaceae bacterium | reverse complement strand
TGGAAGTCAAAGCGGTTTATGAATTTTATCAAACCTTTGTAAAACCCATTTATTCAGAAATTGAAGCGCGCGATAACACCATTCCCGTTGAGTTATTGTTTGAAACTTACGCCGCATTTGACCATTTAAAACGCTATTATTTAGGCACAGATTCCGAAGACGAAGCCACTAAAAGAGCATTATCTCATCTCAAAAGAGGCGTTTTAGATGCCTTTAAACTCAAGCTAAAATATTTTAATAAAGACGCTGGCAAATTACTCAGCATCAAAGCAATTGAACTTATTGACAACGGCTCGTTTGTCGCGAATTTATACAAAGACAAAAGACACATTGTCGAATTAGCCAAAAAAGCACGACTGACCGAAGGCGCACAAAGCAAAGAAGCGGCATTTGAATATTGGTTTGAAGTCTCCATCAAAATTGACGAATTTGAAACCCAGCGCGATTTAAACATACCCAACCTAAATTGGGCAAAACACAAAACCTTTCAGTGGCTCACAAAAGACACAGCCATCGCATTTATTGTGGGAATATCCACTTCCTCACTGGTGGGATTTTTCGCGCTGTAGTTCGCATCTCAAGTGCATTATCAAATAGCAACAATTCATCCTAATTTATCCATTTATTTGAATAACTAATTTAATCATGAGAATATTAGTTACTGGCAAGAATGGTCAATTAGGCAAATCTATTAATAAGATTGTTGCCAATAGTGAACAAACCAATGATTTTATCTTTGTTGGTAGAGACGAGCTAGATTTAAGTCATCACAATAACATCACTCATTATTTTAATCATCACGATAAATTTGACATCATCATCAATTGTGCAGCTTACACTCAAGTAGACAATGCAGAACAAGCGCCAGCATTAGCCAATCAAATAAATCATTTAGCAGTAGCGCAATTAACGCAAATTGCTAACAAACAACAAGCAAAGTTAATACACGTCTCTACCGACTATATATTTGATGGAGAAAGCAATCAGCCCTATTTAGAAACAGACACGCCCAGCCCGATCAATGTTTATGGAAAAACAAAACTAGCGGGAGAAAAGGCACTCCAAGAAACAATGTCAACGAATGCAATTATTATTAGGACGAGTTGGCTGTATTCAGAATTTGGCAATAATTTTGTCAAAACCATATTAAAGTTGGGCAGGCAACGAAATGAGTTAAATATAGTGAGCGATCAAATAGGCTCGCCTACTTATGCGACTGATTTGGCAAATGCAATTTTAAAAATAATCAATCATAAAACTTACCAAACCAAAAATACAGCAACAGCAATTTATCATTATTCAAATGAAGGTGCGATAAGTTGGTATGATTTTGCAAAAGAAATCTTTAAAATGGCAAAGATTGATTGTGTGGTCAATCCAATAGCAACAGAGCAATATCAAACCCCTGCTAAGCGGCCAAAAAATACCTTGATGAATAAAGCTAAAATAACCCAAACATTTAACGTGGATATTCCCTTTTGGAAACAATCCCTTGACACTTGTATTGCAATCCTAAATAAACAGTAATGGCTTTAAAAAAATTCCTCATCACAGGCGGTGCGGGCTTTATCGGCAGCGCACTGATTCGCCACATTTTAGGGGGGGGGGCGGCCCGGCGGCGGCGGTGGGGGGGGGGGGGGGGGGGGGGGG
>CAZRUL010000040.1:4766-9684 GCA_964603245.1 uncultured Piscirickettsiaceae bacterium | reverse complement strand
TTGATTGGCTTTTAAATTGTTTTTTTTGAGCGTTTTTAATTATTTCTCAGCACCGCGCCGTTTTGGTTTGTGTTTGAACACATACGCAGGTTTAAATACAAAAATCAACAGAGGAATAATGCTCAGCGCAATCACCACATCAATAATCAACGCCTCAGAAATAAACACCGCCAGCGCCCAAGTGTTTGCCAATTGTGTCATCAGCAACGGAATGAAACTTGCCAGCAGCACCAAAATAGAGGCAAACACCGCCGCGCCCGTGGTCTCCAAAGTATTTTTAAGCGACAACACCCACTGCCCGCCCGTAATTGCCATTTCTTCTTTGAGTCGCGAAATCATATAAATCCCATAATCCACGCCCAGCCCCATCGCAATCGACAAACTCACTAGCGTAGCAAAATGCAGATTGCCCGACCAATTTTCCACGCTCGTGTAATACGCCCCCAGCCCGTATTGCCCAAACAGCGTAATCAACAAAGTCGCACTCAAAATCCCCGCCACCAAAGGCGAGCCAAAAATCAGCGCAGTAATGATAAAAATCGCCAGCGCCGTAATCAGCGGTGATTTAATGTATTCGGCTTGTGCCACGTCGTGCGTCGCCTCGGTTGCGCCCAAAAATCCACCCACCGACACGGTATCGGTGCCACTGTCCTCAATCACGACCACCGCGCCAGTCTCGGGCATTGTCACCACATCGCCAGATTTATAGCCCCACGTGACCAAATTAAACCCAGGCTGATCTTTATTTTGCTCAAAAAACGCTTGAATGTCTTTCACAGTTTGATGCGTTTTGACGGGATCCATCGTATTCACAAAACCCATAATCACGCCCTCGTTCCAATCTTTAGCCACAAACGAATCCAAATCGCCCTGATTTGTATTTGCCTCCAACAATCCATTAAAACCCGCCACAATTTCATTCGCATTCGGCACAAAATCAGGATCTTCCGCGTCGCCATAAACCGCCATATTGCGTTGAATAAACGCAGTGCTCGGCACGTGAAAATAACGCAAATCTGGCTCCTGTCCCTGCGGTGTCATCATCAGCATATTGACAATTTTCAAAAACTGAACATACGAGCCCGTAAAACCAATATTCGGATGCGCACGCATCCAGTCCTCGGTTTTTTCAATCGCCGCCATCACCTCTGCATTGTTAAACGCACCGCGCGGCGCATCTTCGTCCTCGTCCCAACATTTCACGTCTGCTGCCACCGAGCCATCATAAACGCAGGGTGCCAGCATTGGAAAATGCGCAGGTTTGCCTTTGATTGGAATATTGACCGAAATCACCCCTGGCATCACCTCGCCCAAACGACGCAAATCAATATTCGCATCAGAATCGTATTTAAACGCCGCGCGCGAATAATTAATCCCCACTTCCAGCCCTGGCATCGGGCTTTCATCGGTCGGGAAAAATATTTTCGTTTGCACCGCAGACCACGCTACCAGCGCCACAATCAGCCCAATTGGAATGATTTTTAGCCTGCCCGTAATCACATTGGTGAGCGTGTTTGCCATCCCTTTTTCAAATCTGGACGGCTTGAGTAGTGCGGAATCAATCACCAAATTTTTGGGCGAAAAAGTCGCCATCAAAATCGGCACAATCGTGGTGGTGGTAATCAAAATCGTCAGCATTCCAAACATTCCAAAATACGCATACGCTTTGTAAAACGAAATATCCACAAACGACAGCGTAAAAAATCCCACCATATCGGTCACAATCGCCAAAGTCGCTGGCACAATCGTGGCTGCAATCGCACGCTGTGCTGCACTCATCGGCGCGGACATTTCTGTGGATTTTGAGGTAGATTTGGGAGTAGATTTGGAAATAAATTTTGCGTTCGTTCGGTGCAATTCATTGTGATAACGACGCACCACTTGCACCGCGTGTCCCGTGCCGATTGCCAGCAATAACATCGGCGTGAGCACCATCATCGTGGTTAATTTATACGCACTAAAACCCATCAAACCCAGCGTAATAATAATGGTGGCAACCACGCCAATCAGTGGAAAAACCGAGCCGCGCCAGCCTTTATTCAAATGCCAAAGAGCAGCGACGACAATCAAAAACGACAGCGCAAACAGCCACCATTTTTGCACCAAATCATACAACATAAACGCCAAAAAATACGGCTCGCCCGCAATCCGCACCTCAACTCGGTCGCCGTGTTTTGCTTTGATCGCATCCACTAATTGAATCACACTTGAAACCCACGGCAAATAATCTTCTTTCACCGTGTCGGCATAATCGCCGATGATAAAAAATCCCTTGGCTTTGCAGGTATTGTCATCAAACCAACTGCCTTTCGCAAACTCACAACGCGTGCCGTTTTGGGTTTGTTTGAGCATCAACATCGGCGCTAATACGGGATTGGTTTCAATGCCTTTTTTGAGGTGTGCCAACTGTTTTTTGGCAATTTTTGGGTCTTTTGTGTCAATTCCTGAGACGGGCAACAGTCGCTCAAATTTCAATCCGCCTTCGTTTGAAGTGCCCATATATTTGATTTTTTGGGCAGCAATGTCCATAAAATTATTGCCGCGCGAATGCGGCAGCGCCACCATATCGTTATGCGCTTTTTGCACCATATTGACAAACCACGGCTGATACACGTCTTGCTGTGTTTGCCACGTCCCGCCTGCGTTTTGACAAATGGATTGGGTCATTTTAACGGCGGCGGATTGGTCAATTCTCAGTCCTGTTTGCGGATCATAATTGATGATTTTGTCAGCGTCATTGTAGGGGTCGTTGCCGCCCACACAATTTTTCAACACAAAACCCACCACCATAATATTGCCAAAACCAAATTTTTGCTCGCCGTAAGCATTCGTGGCAACGTAGCGATTAGTGGCTGGTAGCAGCGTATCGGGGTCGTTGCGAATGTCCAAATCTTTGATAAAAAAAGCAGCTATCAGGGTAAAAATCCCCATAAAAATAAGCAGGGGTTTTCTGTTTTTCACCACAAACGCGGCGTATTTAGCTGCAAAATTATTCATCATTTGACTCTTGTATTTGATTGGAAAATTAAAAAAGTAGGATTTTGGTTTTTTAAAGTTTGTGCCTAAATTTGAATGCTAAATTTGAAATTACATTTAAATGGGTGTATCAAAATATTATTAACTACTTATTTTCTTTTGGGCGGAAAAAAACCCGCATCGCTACGGGTTTGTTTTGGTTTTTTTTTACAACACTAAATTACACAAAAGCTTTAAGCACCAGACTCACTACACCCGCCAAAACAATGGCACTCATAATTTCTAGTCTCATCAATCTGCGCTCAAAACTTGCAATTTCTACCGAGGCAGCTTGTGCTTTTTCAATACTAGCACCCGCATCTACAAAAGCCTCATAAGTTTTTGACAACATCATCGCCATATTTTTCTCCTAAATTCTATTATCTAATCGGCTTTAATTTTATACCCAAACCCTTCACATCTGAAAAAATACTTTGCTAGCGCTTAAACAATCACATCAAAACACATATTTAAAACCCAACTGAACGTTAGACGAAGCAGCCAATTGTCCAAACTGCGTGTTTTCATTGCCCCAATATTTGTTGTATTCAAGGGTGGCTTGTGCGTCGTCGTTAATTGAAAATTCCAAATCTAGCCGATTCCATTTGCCACCATTTTCTTCAAACATAAAAATATTATTCCAGCGATGCTCGGCTGACGAGCCAAAAGGTTTGGAGAAAAATAGCGAATAAAATTCTTTGTTTTTCTCCGCTTTTTGAAATCCATTCGTTAAATGCATTGTCGCATAATCCGCGGTGTAAGCGCTGCCGTCATCCACATAATTCAAATTGCGATCTTGAATAAATTGCGTTGAAATCAGCATATTTTTCAGCACCGTAATATCCACACCCAGCACATATTTAAAGCGATTGGCTTTTTGCATTTGCAACGCCCCGACCAAATCGCCGATTGCCAAACGTGTTTTGTCCATCACGGGCGAGTAGCCGTCCAGCGTGAGTAGCGTTTCACCGCGCAAAATCACCGCGCCGAATGCCTTGGTTTCAATCGCTGAATCAAACGAGCCACCGATTTGTTTGACGCGTTTTACCTCTTGTGAAAATTGCAGGGTTGCAGCACCTCCATCACCAGAGCCGTAAACGCCAGCTCCCGTAATAAAATCTACATCGTGATTGCCAGTGCCAGTAGTCGGGACGACAGCAGTTGTCGCATCATACAATTGAAGTGTGGTGGTCACGCCACCTGCTGCCGTAGCACTAAAACTCGCAGTAGCGTTGCCCGACCCATCATAACTAGACTTGACTTCGTGCAGGCTTAATTCCTGCCCCGTGTCTCCTCGCCAAGACAAATCAATAATCGGATTTTTGTCATAATTATACGAAAAATTCACCGAATAATTCACCCCGCCCGCACTTGCTCCTTTAAATCGGGTGGCTAAATCCAACGCCGTATTTTTGGGCATATTGTATACATACTGGGATTTGGCATTTGCAAAAGTATCAAACGTTCTGAAAGTGGTATTCGTCATATATTCAAACGCCGAATCTTGAGTGCCGTCGCTAAAAGAGGCAAGGCTGGTGTTATACAATGGCTGAAAACCCGCGTCTAACATTTGTGCGCCTGTGATTCCGTTAATTTCAGCAGTAGTAACATCTGCACCATATAAATTCTGAGCCACTGAATAAATTGCCCGCTCAAATCCTTCAGATATGCCTGAACCATTAGTCCCATCCGAATCATCTCTAAAATTATTACCGTTCTCTGTGCTCCAATCTCCTGTAAACGCTTGCCCGCCTAATTTTTCATTCATTGTTGCCATCGTCATACTGGCAAATGTTGTGCCTGCTGGCGCACTGGTAGAGCCCACCACAAACCCTTCCATACCTGGATTGGTTAAATTTGACTGCGTGACTTTACTGCCATCAAATTTATTGCCTGTGCCAGT
>CAZRUL010000040.1:0-4666 GCA_964603245.1 uncultured Piscirickettsiaceae bacterium | reverse complement strand
ACCAGCAGACCCATCAGCAGTAAACGCCATCGCAAACCGAGTTGCCACCGAGCCCAAATCAGGCACAATATTCAAAAATCCATTTTGCACCCCCGTAATAGAATCCACCCCTTTCATCAAAAAAGCGTGCCCCGTGTCAGCGCCGTTATTCAATGTGGTGTCCATCACAATATCATTGCCCAAACCATTGCTCCGAACGCTGGTGTCAATCTCCCGATTCAGTCCCGCAAAAATATTTTCCCGAGGCTGAGACAGCACAAATTGAATATTGCCGCCGCCATCCAAATCCCGCTCAGCGTTCAACATCCACGTAGTAATGCGCGAGTCTTCCATTTGATTTTGCGCCATTTCGGTGTAATCGCTCGGATTGATCATATCCAATAATTTCATCCCATCCGCCGTGCCCCAAACCACTTGCTGTTTGCCCGCGCGAATTGACCAATTTTCAGTTTCTGCATCAATATAAGCCTCGCGCAAAAAATCGCGCTGAGTGTAGGATTTGTTCGCATCAAAATCGCCCACGCCCTGCTCATTCACAAACAAATTAAACTCAGCGTGATAAGTTGCCCCTTCCGTCAAACCGTCAATTTCATCGTCCAAAAACAATTTCAATTGATTGGCGGCTTTGAATAAATCTGTGCCGTGAGATGGGGTAGCAGTGGTAGTAACCAAACCATAGCGAGGATTTGTAGGGGTATTAATGCCAGACAATGCACCCGTGCCGACAAAATTCGTATCCGCCGTTGAAATGCCATAATCGCCAATGCTTACCCCCGAAGTGGTAAATTTGGCATTTTCGTGAATAAATTTACCCGTTAGCTCAACTTGCGAAAATGCGATTGGACTGGCAACAATTGCGCTCATTGCCAATATCAAATTAATGTGTTTCATTTTCTCCCCCGAGAATGCATTTAATTGTGTGATGTGTGATTTTTTTAAGCGTTTAAATCACTTGATTTTTTTAGGAATTTTCCGCAAAGTGCGCGTTGACCACAGATTTTTCTTGCGGTATTTATGATTAATTTTGGTCACGTTTTTAGGAATATACGCCAGCGTTTCGTGTCCCGTTGCCAGCGTTTTGCCGTACCAATAGCCCCAATAATTCGCCCGCGGATTGCTCAAACCAGCCGACACCCAACTTCTGTCAATGGTTTTAATGTGCTTGCCTGCTTTGAAATATTCGGTGCGATAATCCACAAATGTTTTAACGTCAATATAACTCACCCGATTGTCATACCACCAATTCGGTTCTTTTGAAGTGGATTTGAGTTTGTAAATTGCTTTGCCATTCACCGAGCAATCGGCTGTGATTTGGGCTTTTTGAGTGTATTTATTGCGTTGATTTGAGGGCAAATCCATCACACTCAAACAGCCTGAAAAAGTCACTTTACCAAGTAATTGATGAGTTTCGTGCTTCGGTTTGCGCAGGGTTACGTCGCCAAAAGTAAAGTCCGAACCACCCCAAGCATCATCGCGCGCAGGCTGTGCAAATCGGCGCACTTTGCGAATTGAGGGAATAAAAATTTCGTAGGATTGAGATTTATTTTCATCCACAAAATCGGTAATCAGCATCCCCATTCCTTTCAGCTTTCCGCTGCGAAAAATCGCCAAATCTTTCGCGTTAATCACTCCATCGGAATAGTCGTTATTCAAGTAGCGTTCCAGCGTCAGCGTGAGTGGCTGGGCGTTTTCATCCCTGAGAATCAGCGCGGTGACGCTTTTGCCTTTTTTGGTAATCGCGTAGTTTTTAAACCCGTAAAAATGATTCACATAATAAACTTGCGCCACCAAATCATCGGCATTCAGCGCGCCCGTTGGATACGCCAAATTTTTACTGACCGCGCCGATAGAGGCAAAACTGATTGATAAAACCGCGACAAACGCGCCGCATTTTGCAAACGATTGCATAAACTCTCCCCCGAGAAATGAATATTTTCAAAAATTATACACAAAAGCCACACCCCTCGCACTTTTTGGGTTATTTTTGGTGGAAAATTTGATAAAAAAAAATGAGTGGATTTTGTCAGCGCGTGTTAAATTCGCCACATTCTCGGTAAAATACACGCTTGACGCATCTTTATTTACAATGGATTTTTTGCAATGGAATTTAATACATTTACTTGGATTTTTTTAGTAGCAATCGTGAGTTTTGTTGTCACGATGTTTTGGCTCAATCTCAGACAAAAACAATCCATCGCCCGCGCTTTTGCGCAAGTCCCGCACGAATTTACACAACAAATCAGCCTCAAATCCCATCAAAAAGCGGGCAACTATACTCGGGCAAAATTGCAATTTAATCAATGGGAGTTACTGTTTTCCGCAGGCATTTTGCTGGCGTTGAGTTTGGGCGGCGGGCTGGAATGGCTGGATGGTTTGTGGCGCGTTCAAACGCACAATATTTTGCACGTTGGCGCTGGATTTCTCATCAGTTTGATGTTGGCAAGTGCGCTGATTGATTTGCCCATAAAACTGTATCGCACCTTTGTGATTGAGAAAAAATTTGGTTTTAATCAAACCACGCAACGCACTTTTTGGCTGGATTTTGTCAAAGAAATAGGGCTTTCGCTGGTCATCGGGCTGCCGATTATTTATGCAATTTTGGCGCTGATGAATGCGATGGGCGATTTTTGGTGGCTGTATGTTTGGGGAATGTTGGTGAGTTTTTCGCTGCTGATGTTTTGGCTTTATCCGACTTATATTGCACCGATTTTTAACAAATTTGAACCGCTGGACAATCCGCAACTCAAAGCCAAAATTAGCGATTTACTCACGCGCACTGGCTTCGCACTCAAAACCAGCAAAAAAAGCGACGGCGTGTTTGTGATGGACGGCTCAAAACGCTCCTCTCACGGCAACGCCTATTTTACTGGCATTGGCAAAAACAAGCGGATCGTGTTTTTTGACACACTATTAAAAGGAATGAGTGACGCTGAAGTGGAGGCGATTTTGGCGCACGAATTGGGACATTTTCACCACAAACACATTCGCAAACATATGCTCAGCTCATTTGCGATTATGTTGGCAAGTTTGGCGTTGTTGGGTTATCTCATCAATCAGCCGTGGTTTTTTAATGGGCTGGGCGTGAGCACGCCTTCAAATTATATCGCGTTGGCACTGTTTACTTTGGCGCTGCCTGTGTTTAGTTTTTTCATCTCGCCGATTAATAATTTTTTGTCGCGCAAACACGAATTTGAAGCCGATAATTTTGCCGCCAAACACACCAGCGCGCAGGATTTAATCTCAGCACTGGTCAAACTTTATCGCGACAATGCCGCCACACTCACGCCCGATGTTTGGTATTCTGCGTTTCACGATTCGCACCCGAGTGCCTCAATTCGCATTCAACAATTACATTCTCATTCAATTTATCAGGACAAAAAATAATGCGCTCACTTCTTTTTGTGGTATTTGTATTTGGCTCAGTTTCAACTTTTGCGGGCGAAGGTCAGGAATTGCACGACGAATCTTGCCTCAATTGTCATATTGCACAACACGACGCAACTTTTTACACACGTGAAAATTTAAAAATCACAAACTATGCTGGACTCAAGCGACAAACCAGTTTGTGTGCGAGCAATTTTAGCGTCGGCTGGTTTCCCGAAGAAGAGCTGTCGGTGGTGGATTATCTCAATCAACAATACTACAAATTGCCTAAAACGCCTTGAGCAAACCCACGCTCACCCGTCGTCAAAAATGGCGGATTGAGAAAATTCAGGCCCAGCGTATTGCGCGCGCAAACAAAGCCGCAAACAAAACTGAAAATCATTCGGGCGCACGGCTCAATGCCACCACTTCAGCAGCACCACTTTCTGGGCAGGTGATTACCCGCTACGGTCAGCACACGTTGGTGGAGGATGATTTAGGGCAATATTATCAATGCACGGGTCGGCAAAATATCGCTCTTTCGGTGGCGGGAGATCGGGTGATTTTTCAGCCAATCAGTCAAGATGAGGGGGTGATTACCGCGCTTTTGCCACGCATTAACACGCTCAATCGCTCGGGCAAAATCATCGCCAGCAACGTCGATCAATTATGGCTGATGGTGGCAATTGAGCCGCATTATCAATTTGAATTAATTGATCGGTATTTGGTGATGGCGCAAAATACGGGGTTGCCGATTAATATTATCGTCAATAAAATTGAACTGGCGACTGATCAAAATCAGCTCAAACACGATCTTGCGATGTATCAAACAATCGGCTACGAAGTGCATTATTTGAGTGTGCAATCGCGGCTTAATTTGGATAAATTTAAGGACGCACTCAAAGCCAAAACGCATATTTTTTTGGGGCAATCTGGGGTCGGCAAATCCTCGCTGATTAACGCCCTGATGCCTGCGCTAAATCTCAGAGTGAATGCGCTTTCGCTCAAAACCAAACTCGGCAAACACACCACCACAAATACCACTTTGTATCACATTCCCACGGGCGGGAATTTGATTGATTCGCCTGGGATTCGGATGTTTCAACTCAGCAGTTTGTCGGCGCTGGAAATCTTGCGCGGTTTTATCGAATTTGCCCCCCATCTCGGCGGCTGTCAATTTAGAAATTGTGCGCACATTAACGAGCCAAATTGTGCGATTAAAGCAGCGGTAAAGTCGGGATCAATTCACCCAAAACGCTACCAAAGTTATCTCAATTTAATCGCCAATCCCGAGTAGTATTTT